>RFPG01000141.1 GCA_009926245.1 Sphingobacteriia bacterium
TTTGTATTCAATGGCCCCGGCGGGCAATGGCAAGGTGACTTCCCAGATCGAGTCGTTGTTCGCATCGGTCATGGCATTGCAGCCACCACACCAGCCGTTGAAGGACCCGTTGACGTTGACCGTCGTGAAAGCCGCCCCAGAATAACCACGCATATCCACCCGGAATGTGATATCGGAGGTCTGAGCCATGGCTCCAGTGACCCATAGCAGCGCAAGGGCCATCAAAAAGTAGATTTTTTTCATAAAAACGAAGTATTAAGTGTAAAAAATACACTTGCTAAATAAGAATATTAAATCCATATTTCCAAACCCTTAAGCCAATTTAATTTGGAGGAGGACGGATCTCAATCTTCGTTGGCGCCCAGTGGCCAATACTCAAAAGATCGGATGATCACTTCCTTGGACTCCCCATCGGAAGGAGCAGCGCCGCCCAATTGCCAAAAATTCATGCGGGCCCGGGTGTTGCGCTCCGGGGCGGGGATCAGAATAGGCACCGAGGATCGGTTTCCCTCGTTTTTGACCCGAGCCGGGTTGTTGCGATTAAAGGTCCACGAACCGATGACCCGGCCACCGCTGCCCTCCCCGGCCCAACTGGTCCAGGTCACCAAGGTGTCGGTCCAGGTGAATTGGTGGGTGGTCACCCCAATCATATCCCCGGAAGGGGTGGAAATAGCGCGGACCCGCTCGGGGTAATAGGGTCCAAAGTTGACGGGTTGCACTGCGTAATTCAGGGTAGGTGCATTGGTTATGCCCCACTTGGCAATCTCAATGTCCACTTCGGAATTGCCCTGGGTCAGGAACGACGAATCGTTCCACGTAAAAAGTCCCAAAACCGTGTTGTTGGCGATGTTTTCGTTATCGCCCTCAATCACCCAGCGGTAGGTTCCGTAACCCAAGGTATCCCGACCCACCACCTCGGTGGAATACCATCGACCGTTGTGCTCCTGAATACGAAGGTGCAAATAGCCTTTGCCGTCCATGTACACATCCGATGGCCGGTTCGAGAAATAGTTAGGGCCAGGGCCCAAAAGGCCGGGACCGCTCTTGACATCCCAGAGGCGGCCGCTAAAGCGAACCAAATCACCTTGACGGCCATAGCCGGGGGGATCTTCTAACTTACAAGCTCCCAAGCCCAGCCATAGGCTGAACCAGACCAACATAACCTTGGGTTTTAGGGTTCCCATCGAAAAGGCAGATTAAAGGATTGAACGGTGGCATTCAGCCACCCTTTTTCTAGAACATATTCCATATCCTTCCCCACAAAACGCAAATCCCTCACAGGAATCGAAAACTGAACTTGGCGCCTTTCGCCGGGACCCAATTCCACCGATCGAAAATCTCGGAGGCGACGAAAAGACGGGGTCACCGAGGCCACCGAATCCCCCACCATCACCAAAACGGTTTCGCGCTGGGATTGAGGTCCCGTATTGTAAAGCGATACCTCCAATCGAAGAACGGCATCCATTCCGCGTAACACCGTATCGACCAAACGGACATTTTCGTAACGAACCGGCCAAAAACCTTGCCCCGCCCCAAATGCGAAGGCCGGGCGAAAGGCATCCATCCCAAACCCTGGGTCCAAGCGTTCGGTCCATTTGTGATCGTAGGTCAAGAGGCTGTGAGGGTGGGCCGGATAGGTATAAGGTAATTTGCCGGATGGGCTGTAATCCCCGGCCAATAAATCTGCCAAGGCCTGGGTGCCGGCCGCCCCGGGTTGGTTGGCCAAGAGGACGGCGTCAAAAAGCGTGTCCAATCCGTTCAACAAGCGGGGGCGATTCTGAACCAGCACCAAGATTTTGGGGCCGTTATGCTGGCGGCACCAAAGTCGGGCCTCTTCGATTTCGTCCGGACGAAGGCTCAAGTCGTGGATGTCCCCTGGTTTTTCGGTGGAAGGTTTTTCGGCAAGGACCATCACCAACGCGGCCTTGCTTCCGGTGGTGGCGGGAACCAATGAAAAGCGTTTTCCTAACACATCACGCAAGGAAGGACCTGCGTTTTTGCGATCCCACAAGGTATCCACCCCCTGCCAGGTCCGGGACCAAGAGCCATTCCAGGCATAGGGCTCATCCAAAGCCTGGCCATGCAATTGCAGAGGACTACCGGCCTTCAAAGGAAGAACCGCACCCCGATTCCGTAACAAAACCCAGGATCGACGAGCCGCTTCGCGCTGCAAGAGACGCAAGCTGTCGCTAAGGACCAACGGGTATTCCGACATCGAGTAAGGTTCCGCACGGTCCATCAGGCCCAGGCTGAACTTGACATGGAGTATTCGATAAACCGCTTCGTCCAAACGGCTGACGGGGACTTCGCCGCTACGGGCCAAATCCAACAGGGCATCGGTGAATCGGTAATCGTTGGGGACCATGGCCATATCCACCCCTGCCATGACGGCCATTCGGGTGGCATCGCGGTAATCTTCGGCGACCCGATGCATGCTCACCAATTTGAGGATATCCTCCCAGTCCGAAACAACCAAGCCTTGAAAGCCCAATTCCTTGCGCAACAAACCAGTCAAAATCTGGGCATCGGCGTGCACCGGTATTCCGTTGAGTTCCCCGGAATTGACCATGAGGGTAAGTGCACCGGCCTCGATCCCGGCCTTGAAGGGAGGGAGAAAAATTTCCCGTAACAATCGCTCGGGGATATACGCCGGGGTTCGATCCTTGCCGGTCCAAGGCATGCTGTACCCCAAGAAATGCTTGAGCGTAGCAGCAACTCGGTGCTTCCCGGCGGGGTTCGACCCTTGGTAACCCTGAATGCAGGCAGAGCCCAAGCGTGAAACCACCAAGGGGTCCTCCCCGTAGGTTTCGAACACCCTGGACCACAGCGGTTGACGGGCGACATCCAAGACCGGCGAAAAATTCCAAGGGACGCCCGATGCCCGTGTTGTATAGGCGGTGGCTTCGGCGACTCGGCGCAGCAGTTCCGCATCAAAGGAGGCCGCCTGCGCCAAGGGTTGAGGAAACAAAAGGCCTTCCAAAACATAATTGGCACCATGAATCGCATCAATACCGTAAAGGACCGGGATGGACGGGGCGGGGCCTTGGACGGCGTGCACATCGCTGAGGATTTCCCTCCAATGCTGCAAATCGTAGGCATGCCCCCCGCAATTGAGAATCGAGCCTACCTGACGAACCCGCAAAGCTTCGTGGAGCTTGGCACTATCCAAGCGGTGCGGTTCCTGCAATTGGTAAATGGCACCAACAGAGACGGCATCCAGGTTGAGCTGGGTCATTTGACCCACTTTTTGCTCCAAACTCATGCGGCCGATCAAGGCCCGGATGGGTTGATCGTAGGGCGATGCCAAGGGATAACCGGGCACAGGCCGGGGTTGTACATTCCCCTGAGCCCATCCAACCATTGGAAGAACGCCGATCAGGAGCGTCCATAACACAACACCTTGGAGTCTGAAGGCAGAGATGGTAAATAACATATCTTGAATTATTCTTCGGAAGGCGTCAAAAATTGCAGGGTACCGCTCACGGCCTGAACCTGAGCCTGGACCTTGGCCGATGGTGCACCGGCAGCGGAGTCATCCGGCCTGTATCGGACATGATAGGTGGCGTTGGGCCGGAAGCCGGGATGTTGATCGGGGTTCAGGAGATAACGTTTGTAGTCTTGACCCTCCACCCTTTGGAATTGACTGCTGTGGACCGTGACATCGCTGAGACGGGCCGAACGTTTCCAAACCAAGGGCTCGGGCGTGATCCCAAAGGTCCATTGACCGGGAGGCCAATCCAACAAGGAACCGGCGATTCGAAGTTCTTTGCCCCGCCAAACCGAGAACCCATCGCTGGCCGCTTGGATGGTCGCCGAGGGATCCAACCAAGGCCCGGTCCATTGTACCGGAGGGTGACCCTGGTAGGGAATCCAACGAATTTCGTCCACCACCAGAGAACCGCGGGCCTCAAATTGCAGGATAAGTTGTTTGATGTTATCGGGGCGGGCATTGCTGCGTTCCCACTCAAAATCTTCCAATGGCAAAACCAATTCGCTCCAACCGCTGGTATCCAAACCCGGTCCCACGCTGGTCTTCAAATATTTGGGTTGATAACCCAGCCAACACTGGGCTCCGGCATAATCTTCCAATGCAAAAGCCATGGGCAAACCCTTGCCGGGACCTTTGAGAGCGCGAACCCGCAGGTAAAGGGCGGCGCCATGCAAAATTTCGCTCATGTTTTTGGGAGACCAATCGTCCCAACCAATGCCCAGGCCCATCCAGTTGGGACAGCCTTCGGAGAGTTTGTCCCAATCTAGCCGCAATCCATCGCGGGGATCCCCGCTCTGGGCCGCTGTCACCCGCAGGCAAGGCGATGGGGTGAACCAAATTTCGGATCCCAAGCCATCCTGGTAAACATTCAGGGCGTAAAAATTGCCAATGCGGGGCTCCCCCTCCTCTTCCCAATTGTTGTAAAGAGGAA
>RFPG01000142.1 GCA_009926245.1 Sphingobacteriia bacterium
GGCTGTTTTTGGCATCGTACTGCGCCAAAACCCAGGCATCACCCACACACATTCGGTAATCCTGCACCCCGGTCATGGCATCGCTGATGCGATAGGTTAGGATTTGGCCTCTGCGAAGAAGGCGGATTTTGGGGTTGAGCAAGCAACGGATGGCGGGGGGCACGGTGTCCACCACAAGGCTCAATCGGCCAAACATGCGGGCTTGGCTCAGGAACCAATTGCCATCCCAGGTGCCGGCATGGTAGGCGATTTGATTCCCCAGACCTTTGTTCTCCAAAAAAACCTTGGACCGCAGCGAAGGGCTGATTCCATGAGGCCCGGCCTGCAGGCGCACATCGTAGGGTTGATGAACCGGCGTGCGTTGGTTGTGAATTTCCCAGGTTCTAGAGGCCAAGTTACCGGCCGCCGGAGGAAGGGACCGATGACGCAAGGGTTCCTCATCGTAAAGGGTCCCCGGCGCCAATCGCAGGACCAATCCCTGATCCCGAACAATGATTTCACGATCGGTCGCCGCGCGTTGGATAGCCGGTCCCGGGACCGCCACGGCTGAATCAGCCTTGACCGTAAAGCCCTGACCCGCTTTGTTGCCATTGAAATCGTAACACCATATTTGGATAGAATCAATCGACCCCGCCTTGGGGGGGTAGAGCAAACCATTCCGTTGAATGCGCCCGTACATTGTCAAATGGTTTCCGGGACTCACCTGGCAACGATGTCGCTGGGACCGGTCCAAAATTCTGGATGGATAATCCATCACCGAATTCCCATACCGGGTTTGGTCAAAATGAAAAGCGTCCGATTTGAATTCGTAGATGGTATCCCGGTTTTGTAACACAACAATGCGATAGACACCGGTTGTTAACTCGTTGGAATCCTGACGATCCCTCGCCATCAATTCCAGGTAGCCGGGGTACTTGAGGGATACGGGAACCAAGGGAACAGAGTCCATGGGGAACCCGGCGTCGTTGAGGGAATAGGTGCGGGGGCGCACCGCTGCTGTGGCTTTTTTATGTCTGGATTTTCGGGATTTTTTGCCTCGACTTTTGGTAACGGTGGCCTTGGGCGGAAACAAATCGGTGGTCCGTAACACGCGTTGGCTGAGGCCTGGACCGGGGATTTCGATCAAACGAAGGGATTGAAAATAAGGAGGCCGGCGGTCCACCAGCCGCAGCCCCATCTGCTGTGGGTTGATAATCGCCTCGCTCAGGGTATGGCGAATTTCAAAATGCAGATGCGGTCCTCCGGAACCCCCGGTATTCCCGCTGTAGCCGATGATTTGACCTTGACGCACGGGCATTTCACCGGGCTGCAAGGCCAAGTCCAATTCAAATTGGAGGTATTGGTAATGCCGGGCTTTGATCCATTCGGCCAATGGACTGGCGTAGCGTTCCAAGTGGGCATAGACGGTGGTGTACCCGTTGGGATGATCCAAATACAAGGCGAGTCCGTAGCCGGTGGCCGATGTTTTGATGCGACTCACATGGCCCGAAGCGGCTGCCAGCACCGGGATACCGGTATTCCCCCCGGTTCGGTAATCCAAGCCCGAATGCAAATGGTTGGTACGCAACTCCCCAAAAACCCCCGATGTGAGGGGCAGTCCCTCCACAGGATGAATAAAGCCTTGGGCAAGGGCCCAGCAAGGACAGGCCAAGCCCCAAAGTAGGTAAATCGCAAACCGCAACAAAGTCCGGCTCATCAAAAGTTTGGACTCAAAACAAAGCGGCTGTAGAAATCCTCGATCACCTGCACCGCCTCCGCTGCGCCATCCACCAAGTGCAGGAGGTCCAGGTCTTCGGGGCTAATATTGGATTCGGTGACTTGGACCGTTTGGCGCAGCCAATCCATCAATCCCCCCCAATAACTTTTTCCTACTAATATGATGGGGAACTTACCGATTTTGTGGGTCTGTATCAGGGTGAGGGCCTCAAAAAGTTCATCCAAGGTTCCAAATCCGCCGGGCAAAACAATAAAACCCTGGGCGTATTTGATAAACATCAATTTGCGAACAAAAAAGTAATCAAAATTCAAAAGCTTGTCGGCATCGATGTAGGGATTGTGCGTTTGTTCAAAAGGCAAATCAATGTTAAGACCAACCGATTTGCCACCGGCTTCGCGGGCTCCTTTGTTACCGGCCTCCATGATGCCGGGGCCGCCTCCGGTGATGACACCGTAGCCTTTGGCGACGAGGAGTTTCCCGATTTCTTCAGCCACCTGGTAATAAGGGCTATCGGGTTGGGTACGGGCCGAGCCAAAGATGGAAACACAGGGACCAATGCGGGATAGTTTTTCAAAACCCTCCACAAACTCAGCCATGATTTTGAAAATTTGCCAGGAGGAGGAGGCTTTGATTTCGGTCCAGCTCTTTTGTTCAAAAGAGTTCTGCAGCCGTTCTTTGGAATCGTTGCTATTCATGGGTAGGAATTAAGAGGATGTAAGAGGGGTGGGAGATACGGGACTCGCGGGTTTGGAAAGCAGCCAAAGGCCCCCAAAGGTGAGGGCTCCGTTCAAAATCAGCAATTCAAATCCAAATTGATAACCCCCAAGCCATCGGTCTGCGTTGGCTTTGAGAAGGTAGCAAAGCACCGGCGCTGCGACGGCCACCCAAGGAACCCAGCGATCCCGGACGGGTCTTTGGGTTGCTAGGCCAAAGGCAAACATCCCCAGCAAGGGACCGTAGGTATAACCGGCCACGGTAAACAATTGGGTGATCAGCGATTCGTTGTGCAGGGAGTGAAAAATCAAAATTTGAACCGCTAGGAGGAGGGACATGCCTAGGTGGACGATTTTGCGGGTGCGGGTGCTGCCTTTGGTTTGGTCGAAGCCCAAAAAGTCCACACAAAACGAGGTGGTTAGGGCGGCAAGAGCGGAGTCGGCCGTGGAATAGGCGGCTGCAATTAATCCGATAACAAATGTTAAACCGGCCGCTACCGAAAAATGTTCAAAGGCCAGGTTGGGAAAAAGTAAGTCGGCCTTGGCGGGCAAGGGGATTTGGCGGTGGTCAACATAAGCGTACAAAAGGTAGCCCAGAACCAAGAAAAGCAAGTTCACCGCCACAAGGACAAGGCTAAACCAAAACATGTTCTTTTGGGCATCGCGCAGGTTGCGGCAGCTCAGGTTTTTCTGCATCATGTCCTGGTCCAGACCGGTCATCACCACCGTGATGAAAATCCCGCTCAAAAACATTTTCCAAAAATTACGACTCCCACTGTCCCCAAAAAATATTTGGTCCATCGGGGTGCCGGCCTGGGCTCCGTTATCCGGGCATCGAAGAGCGTCGCTGGTCATCGATTGGTAAAGATCAAGGGCGCTCCATCCCAATTCCCCCATCATGCTGTAAACGCTGAACATAACAGCCAATAACAAAAAGGCTGTTTGGAAGGTATCCGTGATGACGATGGTTTTCATTCCACCCCGGTAGGTGTAGAGCCAAATGAGGGCAATGGTCAAGACCACGGTCAGGGCAAAGGGAATCCCCAGCGGCCCCAGAATGAACTGATCCAAAATCATGGATACCAGGTAAAGGCGAAAGGAAGAACCGATGGTGCGTGACAACAAAAAAAACGATGCCCCGGTATAATGCGAAGAGGAGCCCAAGCGCAAACGCAGGTATTCGTAGATGCTGGTCAGATTCAGGCGGTAATAAAGAGGCAGCAAGACCCGAATAATAATTTGATAGCCAACAAAATAACCCAAGACCAATTGGAAATAAGAAAAGGCGTTGTTACCACCGTTCGCTCCCACCGCTCCCGGTACCGAAACAAACGTGACCCCCGACAGGGAGGCGCCGATCATGCCAAAGGCCACCAGGTACCAAGGCGCTTGGCGGTCGGCCACAAAAAACGATTGGTTGTCCTCGCCCCTGGAGGTGAACCAAGAGGTCAGCACCAGGATACCAAAATAACCGAGGATCAAAAAGAGCAGGAGATAGGGACTCAATGGCGGGTGTTTGAGGCGAAGTTAAGAAAGGCGCGGGTCCTCGTTGGCTGTTGCTATTTTTGGGTCGTGGAATTGGGATCTCAATTGGTGCAGGATGCTGTGAATGCCTTTGCTCGTTTTCCGGGCATTGGCCGCAAGTCAGCGCTCAAGCTGGTTTTGCATTTGCTGCGCCGCGAACCCAGCGAGGCCTTGGGTCTGGGCGATGCTTTGAAACGCCTGGTTGAAGAAATTCGTTACTGCGAGCGCTGCTTTCACTTTAGCGACCATGCCCTGTGCTCGGTGTGTTCCAACCCGCGCCGACAACACGAAACCGTTTGCGTGGTGGCCGACCCCCGGGATTTGATGGCCATCGAACAGACCGGGCGTTATACGGGCGTTTACCATGTCCTCGGTGGCCTCATCGCGCCCCTGGAAGGGGTTCAACCCGAGCAATTGCGGATCGAAGAATTGATGGCCCGGGTGGAGTCCG
>RFPG01000143.1 GCA_009926245.1 Sphingobacteriia bacterium
CCGGGATGTGGAATGCACATAGCGCGTATCCGCCCGGTGTTCATCGTACAATTCCGCCATCGCCCGGGCTGTGTTCATTAATTCCCAAGCCGTCAGCCACAAGGTGTTTTGCATCATGCGTCCAAAAATACACCAAGAGCCCCATGGCCCTGCGATAACATCGTGCGCCGGCCTTATTTTTGAAAAAACCTCCCCTTTATGACCGCCACATCACCCCCTCATGCGCTCCATGCTGCCGGCATACCCTCCGTGGATTTGCAAGACTTTTTGACCGGAACCCCCGAACAAAGAGCCGCCTTTGTCCGCGAATTGGGCCAGGCCTACGAAGAGGTTGGCTTTGTCGCCGTACGCAATCATGGCCTGAGCGAAGCCCAAACCGACGCCCTGTACCGCAGCGTTCAGGCTTTTTTTGGACAGGATTTTGCCGCCAAAAGCGCCTACGAAGTCCCCGGGGCCGCTGGCCAAAGAGGCTATACTCGGTTTGGACAGGAACATGCCAAAGGCCGCCTCGAAGGGGACCTCAAAGAATTTTTTCAGGTGGGCCAGGAAGTCTCCCCGCAACACAAGATGAACGGAGCCTATCCGCCCAATGTTGCGGTTCAAAACCCCGCCGACTTCAACAGCATCACCATGCAGGCCTACCGAACCCTCGAAGCCTGCGGTCAACATATGTTACGAGCCATTGCTCTTTACCTAGATCTACCGGAACATTATTTTCATGACTGGGTGGACGGAGGCACCAGCATTCTGCGCGCCATCCATTACGGACCCATCACCAGCGATCCCGGTGATGCCGTCCGGGCTGCCGAACACGAAGATATTAACCTGATTACCTTGCTGATGGGCGCTTCGGCCGAAGGTCTCGAAATCCTCTCCAAAGCCGGCGTATGGGTCCCCGTCACCGCCTTGCCCGATCAAATTGTGGTCAATGTTGGGGATATGTTGCAGCGACTCAGCAATCACCGTCTCAAATCCACCACCCATCGCGTTGTCAACCCACCGAGGGAGCGCTGGTCCGAGCCCCGCTATTCCATTCCCTTCTTCTTGCATCCCCAACCCGATATGCCTTTGGACGCCCTCCCATCCTGCGTTCCCCCCGGCACAACCCCGCTGGATCCGCCTATCACAGCCGGCGAATATTTGGACGAACGCCTCCGCGAAATCGGCCTCAAAAAATAACCCGTGCTGGACGAGACCAAGCGTCGAACCTATCTGCGGGATGTTCTGATGCTGGCCCTCTCGGCCTTTGGCGGACCCTTTGCCCACCTGGCCCTCATGCAAGAGCGCCTGGTCGAACGCCGTCAATACCTCAGTAACGAAGAATTGTTGGAGCTCAACGCGCTCTGCCAGTTCCTGCCCGGCCCAACGTCCACCCAGACCATCACCGCCGTTGGCCTCAAATTGGGCGGTCAACGCCTGGCCCTCCTGACCCTCCTCCTTTGGATCCTCCCGGCTTGTCTTTTGATGACTTTTCTGGCCGTTTTGGTGTATTCCCTCGAAATCAAAAACCTGGACATGGCGACCTTTCGCTGGCTGCCCCCGGTGGCGGTGGGTTTTGTGGCCGCATCGGCCTGGCGCCTTCTCGAAAGACAGCCTTGGAAAGGCCCCTCCCTGCCGATTCTTGGGCTGAGCATCGCGCTGTCCCTCTCGATGACCTCTGATTTTACTTTTCCGGCGGTCCTCTTGCTGGGCGGCCTTCTTTTTTGGGGATGGGAAGAACGCAAAGGCGGTTTGGGCTCCCCCCACCGCATTCCCAAAATTCGCTGGACCTACCTGCGCTTTTATGCTTTGTTTTTTGTTATGGCTATTTCCCTCGGCAACGGATTCCGGTCAAGGGAGGTTTTGTTATTCGAGAATTTTTATCGTTATGGGAGCCTGGTTTTTGGGGGCGGGCAAATCCTGCTCCCTATGATGTACGAGCATTTTGTGGCAAGCAGGCAGTACTTGACCACCGATCAATTTCTCATTGGCTACGGTCTAGCCCAAGGCGTTCCAGGCCCGGTCTTTTCCTTGGCGGCCTACATGGGCGGTTTGGTTTTGCAATCCAAAGGAGTTCTCTATGTTTTGTTAGGCGCTTTGATTGGCACCGTGGCCATTTTTACGCCGGGGGCCTTGCTCATCTTTTTTGTGTACCCCGTTTGGGACGATGTCAAGCGCATGCCCCGGATACAGGCCGCCCTCCAAGGAGTTCAAGTGGCTGCCATTGGGCTCATCTTTGCGGCGGTCGTCTTGCTGATGAAACCCCTGGGCTATAACACCCTCACCATAAGCATTGTAGCCCTCACCGCTCTGCTCAACCACCGCTGGGGCGTTCCTCCTCTTTTGATTGTCGTCCTCACCCTGACCGCCGGCCTGGTCGGCGAGCTTCTGGTCTTGGGCTTGCCGTAGAGACTGGATTTGCCGAAGACGCCCCTTTCCCATGATAGCCTGGCCAAGATGTAGCTTTGCCTGGCCAAGATGTAGCTTAGCCACTCGATGAATCCTCTCAATTCTAATCATGGGCCTACGATGTATATCATTGGCGGATGCAATGGTGCAGGCAAAACGACGGCATCTTTTACCGTCCTGCCCGACCTTTTGAATTGTTATGAGTTTGTGAATGCAGACGAAATTGCCAAAGGCCTTTCTCCTTTTCGGCCCGAAAGCGTGGCCATCGAGGCCGGCCGTTTAATGCTGCACCGAATCGAAGAACTCATGAATCAACGCGTTGATTTTGCGTTTGAAACTACCTTGGCCGCCTCCCTTCACCTTCGCACCATCGCCAAGGCCCAAGCCTTGGGTTATCGTGTCCATTTGTTGTTTTTTTGGTTAGAAAGTGTAGAATTGGCGCAACAAAGGGTCCAATCCCGGGTCAAGGAAGGCGGACATTGGATTAGCTCAGAAGTTATCGCGCGCAGATATCGAAACGGGCTTATTCGCTTAATCGATGACTATTTACCGATGGTTGATCATACCTTAATTTTTAATAATTCCCAAGGCCGGTATGTGCTAATAGCCGAGAAGGAAACCGGTCAAGGCTTGATTACCTTTGACAGGTTTGTCTTTGAGCAACTCACAAGCAGTTATGAACAATTCCGCCACGAATCAGGAAATTAAAACCAAAATCCTCCAAGGCCTGGAACTCGCTTACGAGCGCTTGTTAAAAACCAAGCGGGCCAATAACGGGGAATTGGTGGTGCTCCGGGACCACAAAATCGTTCGCATCAAGCCCTAGGGCGAAGCGCCCGCATCAAGCCCTAGGGCGAAGCGCCCGCGTAAAGCCCTAAAGCCCGAAGCCCGCGTCAGGCCCGATAAGGCGAAGCGCCCCGCTTTTATTTCAGCTCAAAATTCAGGGACACATAGGCCAAGCGGCCCACCAGCGGTCCGCCGTACACCTGGAAGACCTTGTTGTTCAACAAATTCGAAGCACCCAATTTGAGCGTGGTGTTGAGTTTGAGGAAGGTCTTGTTGATTTGGGCATCCACCATCCCGTAGCTGTCGATAGGCCCGGTAAACTGAGGCGACCCCTCAAAAACAAAGCCTTGAATCCACTTGTAATTGATGTTAAAGCCCCAATTCGCCAGGGTATAGGAACCCCCGCCTGGCAACGGAATCTCCGTCACCATGTCCCGACCACTCAAACCGATATTGTACTTGTGTTCCGGGGTATTGAAGGCCGGAATGATCACGGTGTCTTTGCCAGCGTTCACCAGTTTGTTCCAAGAATAATTAAAATTCAAGGCCAATTCTCGATTCAAGTAATAATTACCACCCAACGAAAAACCTTGTGTTGTAATAATACCTGTTGCATTCGCCGCCACTCGGTAAATGCGCAGGGTCTCGCGAATAGGGAACCCGCCCCCAATTCCCGTTTGGAATTTGGACTGCACCCCAATATTGAATCCAATAAAGTTGGTGTACCAACTGTGGTAATACCCCGCATCCACATACAGCTTCTTGAACATTCCGCGGTAACCAAACTCCACGGTGCGTACCTGTTCGGGCTGTATAGGTTTGACATCAAAATACTTAAGCTTCTCTGTGGTTGGTGTAACTGCCAAGTAGTCAAGGAACGAGTTAAGTGTAATTAACGAATCAAAACCCGATACATTGCCCACGAGAATCGCTGGCCCTACGTTGTAGTACAGGTACTGATCAGCCAAGGTCGGGTTGCGCACCGCTGAGGACAACGACAAACGCCAAACATGTTTTTGGTTAGGCGTCAGGACCATCGAAATCGCAGGTGAATACACCCGCTTGAAATTGATGTTCTTATCCGTACGAAAGGTGGCGTTGATTTTGAGATCTCCCAACGGGATTTTATTCTTTGCAAAGGGCGTACGGATCGAACCTAAGTCCTTAAAACGGTATTCGATTCCACCGTACAAACCGTATTCTGAATTAACAATTTTAGTTT
>RFPG01000144.1 GCA_009926245.1 Sphingobacteriia bacterium
ATAGCCTTCGTAGGACAAGATGCTGTGCCCTGCATCGCGCAAACGATCCATGATTTGAAGGGCAGTCATATGGTCCAAACCAGGATCGCAACCGCATTCGTTGAGGAACAAGAGGCCATTGGCTTGGATATCGGGCTCAAGAGTCTCCATTTCGACACTTTGGTAGGAGGCCGTAAAAAGGGATACCTTGTTTTTGAGGCAGCAAGTGGCTACTTGCATATGCAACGAAACTGGAAGGAGAGAGATGACCACCTTGGACTCTTGGACCAAGGCATCCAGGATTTCAGGCTGCGTAAGAGGATCCAAGGCTACCGCTTGGCAATTGGGAAGCCCGGCAATTTTGGCTTGAGCATGGCCAAGGTCTTGATCGGCCACGGTGAGCGTGCATTCCAATTCGGTGGAATGTTGGGCCAAATAGCGTATCAGGTAACCGGAGGAGCGTCCTGCGCCTAGAACAAGAATGGGGCGGAAAGGCATCGTTGGAATGTTGTAGAGGAGCGAAGTTTGGAGAGGATAGTTTTGGAGAGGATAGTTTTGGAGGGGATAGTCAACTAGGGTGGGGGGTCGTCGCAGGAAGAATGAAGGCTAACGGCTCGGCTGGTAATTGGGTATTTCTCTGAATGTCAGGAAACCATTTTCCCAAACCAGCCCATCAAAACTTCCGTCGGGTATATAGTCAAAGTCCGCGCTGGAGGGGTCCAGGCCTCGGCTGATCAAGTGGTCGAAGTAAATCAGTTTTTGTTCGTCGTCCCAATTCATTTGGACTCTGACATCCCGCGGATAAATGAGTTGCAGTCTCGTTTGGGTTTTCGAGCCCACTCGAATCAAGGGAGCGCCCAACAGGGCTCGGTTTTGGTGGGTATCGGGGCAAATCCAGTCCACCACTTTTCGCTGGCAAAAAGGTTCCCGGGCGTCGTATCCGATAACGGCGTAACATGGCAAGCCTGCATGGGTGGCTGTAAAAGGCAAAATTTCGAAATAAACAGCACCTGGCCATTGTTGGCCCTCGTAAATCGTGTCTACCTCGAAGCGATTGGCTTGCTGATCCAGGAGTGGATAGAGTCGGCCCTCTTGGTCAAAAAGACAACCGTAATGGCGACGGGCATTTTGCTCCAATTGCACCGACCAGGTTAGGATTTTCCATTGGCCATCCGGGCTGTTCAAGGCCGATACCGGGTACAATTCAGACCAGGGAAAATCCCAAGCAACATCGGAACGAATCAAACGCCCCAAATCTTGAACAAAGCGATGGTTGGCAACCCGGCGACGGGCCACCGAAGTATCGGTATTCCAAACAAGGATTTTGTTCTGCAAGGCTTCCAAAACCGAATCCTCCACCGATGGTTCGGATAGAGCTGGTTTTGCTTGGACGGCGCTCTTGCTTGCGTTCCAAAAAGCCATCAAGGTCACGCTAAACAATAGGCAGAAGCTTCGGCTTAGTGGCATGATTTAGGGCGCGGATTTGATCCATCGAAAACGATAGAAATGGGCAATATCGGGGTTGGAATGCATGTATTCTTCCATGAGGATGGTGTACAAACCCGGGTCGATGCAGGGTAGATCCCATGCGCAGTCCTCCCCGTTTGAAGAAGTCATGTCGCTGCTCCAGATGGTTTGGCCCGCGGCATTCAAAAGATTCATTCGTAGGGCTTTGGGGTTGCCAGGAGTTCGGTAATGCACTAGATTTTTGGCCGAAGGATTGGGATAAATCCAGCGTGATTTTTGGTAGTCCTCGAAGCCTAAATTTTGGGTTGAGGCGGCAAAGACTCGATAAAGAGCAACATTGGTTACATAAAGATTTCCTCCAAAATCGTTGAGGCTGGTAAATCGCAATCGATACGATCCAGGATTGTTTTGTTGTAACAATGAATCATTTATATATATTCTACGAAAAGCGCTGCTGTCCGCGGGGTTAATACCGGCATGGGTCCGAAGGCTGTCTCCTCCGTTGCGATAAATGATCCGAAAATTTTGTCCGCAATTATCGGACAGTTCCACCCACAAGGAATCTCGAAAGGTGGTGTTTCGATTGGCGTACGCTACATCAAAGGACAAACGATAGCCTTGGCCCCAGGGTGCGGCAGCTTTGAAGAATGGAGGCGACAGGAGGTGGTCTTTTTGACGGAGTCGTGAGGAATAATCCCTCATTTTGATACCGGCTGCCCATCCCGATCCTCCACCCATCGATCCAGACCCCGAAGGATGCGGCGGCGATGGGGTGGATGGCAAACGGACCAATGCCCAGGTGGCTGGTAGACCGTTGGCGCTGTAATCATCGTTATCCGGATTTTCAATCAACCAATCGGTGGCTCGATGATTTTCTGTAACAAAAGGTAAACGAAGGCTATCGTTAAAATGTTCGGTGATAAGGTCCTGAGCAGATTCGATGTTGTCAAATTCAACCGCGAAATAGTTGTTGAGGGTGTCATTTTCGGTGCCCAAGAGCGATGGTAGAGGGCTGCTGCTAATTCTAAACATCCATCTTTCGGTGTTTCGCAAAGGGTTTCGAACAAGGGATTGAATGGTTAGGGTGGTCGATTGCCCTGGTTGCAGGTTCATGTTTCCAAACGAAACCGAATGATGCCAAGTTCGGTGGTCGTAGAGGCCTATGTAAAAACCCTGAACGGTTGTATCGCCTCGGTTCACAACCCGGAGTCGTAACGGGATGGAGCCAGAGGAATTGGAGGAACAGCGAAGGCCCAATTGGTTCATTTGAGGGGAATCCAATCCCAAAATGGCCAGATCCGGCCCTCCGTTCATTGGGGGCTGAACAGGGAAACGGGACGAAAGGAACGTAAAAGCCGCGTCTGTTTGAATTAAGCCTCTTCCAAAGAGCTGATCCTCCCCAGCTGGACCCAGATCCAGGGCGGTTTGGTACAAGGCATTGAGGATTTGACGTCCACTGACTTGGGGGAAGGCTTCCTTGAGCAAAAGAACCGCTCCGCTTACGTGCGGTGAAGCCATGCTCGTTCCAGATTTTTGGCCGTAACCCGTGGGTCCGTCGGCAGAACGAATGTTGACGCCCGGGGCCGAAACCTCGGGTTTGATAATTCCCAATGAATCGGTTCCGCAACGACTGGGACCGTTGCTCGAAAAACCGGCCAGGGCATTGCTGGGTTCCAAGGCTCCAATACAGAACACATTGAGTGTGTCGTAGACGACCTGGGCAGGTACACCAATGGTGAAGGAGCCAGGTCCGTTATTTCCGGCCGAAAAGACATTGGCGATCCCGGCCGCTTCGACGGATAACAAAGCTTGAGCAACAACCGGCGCTTGGCAAACACTGTCAAATCCGGCATTGGCCCTTCCCCATGAATTATTGATCACATCCGGTACATCGGTGGTTGTGGAGGTATCGCCATCGGGATTCAAGGCCCATTGAAAAGCCTGCATTAGTTGGGTCCAAGAACGTACATAGGCCAGATTGGTAACAATGGGGTCGGTGGCCAAAAAATAGGCCCCCATGGCCATTCCGATGGTATCCCTGGTGGTCGTATCCAGACCCAAAACCGTTCCAATAACGTGGGTACCGTGGTTTCCGCTTTTGTCAGCTGGTATCGGTTCATCGTAAGGTAGCCAGGCTTGATCCAACCCCAAACGATGCCCCAAAAATTTACCCCGCAATGCAGGATGCTGTGGCCAAACCCCGGTATCCATCAACAAGGCGCGACGTCCTTTGCCTGTATAACCACGGGCCCACATTTGCGGGGCCTGAACGGCGATGAGACCCGGTTCTTTGCCATTGACCAATCCCGTATTTTCGGGCTCGTTCCCCTCATCACAGGCCGATTCTTCGACACTTTCGGTGTAACCCATGGGTAAAGCGGAGGCAGGCAACAGTTGGCCAACCCAGGATTCCTTTTGGAGCGCCTTGAATTGGTTGGAATCCAATACCAAGGTCACCGCATTGCTAATCCAAAACGTATCCAGTATTTGGACATTTTCGAAACGGTTGCTTGCAAGCCAATTCGCTAGAACTGTTAGCGATTCCTTGGACAGGTTGAGCCCATTGCGCTGCACCGTTTTGATCCTTTCCCTTAGGGGGGTCCCTTCCCGCTCAAATTGCAGCATGGCAGAACGAGCATCCCATTGGCGATCAAATACCAATAAGGTAGGTTGATACGGGGATTCTTGATCAAGTTCCTGGCCCTTGGCCGTCTCGCCGCGCCAGGTCATAACCAAGAGCAGTGCCCCGAGGATGACCCACCTTGGGTCTTTTATCGGGCTGTAGAAGAATAAAATTCCTTTCATAGGACCCATATTCAAAAATATTTGTACGAAGCGTTGGACAACGGAAGAAGAAACCCGTGCTTGGAATATCTTTGCCGCCTGCACGCCCAGGTGGCGGAATTGGTAGACGCGCTGG
>RFPG01000145.1 GCA_009926245.1 Sphingobacteriia bacterium
CCGGGACGACCGTCCATGTTCCGAAGAACCCAGTTGGCGGGTACGGCGGTGGTACCGGACAAGGTGTTGAAATCTTCGCTGAACAAGGTCTGAGCCCCGGCACCAAGGGTGCCCATCAGGAACAGAAGCAGCAGGAATCGTAGGTTTTGAAGCATGGTTTCTTAATTTTTATACAATACTAATTCAAAAGCGGCTATTAAAGGCCCTCTGCCAAGTTTTTCCTCTCCATCCATGAAGCGCCAGTGGGCTACAGCCGGGCCGATGCTGACATTTTGTCTTATTTTAACCTTAATTTTGTCGTTCTTTCCCAAAGCTACCCAGCGGTCCTTTTGAACAAATTTCTATGAGCGGTTCCTATTCAGGCGTACTCAAAGCCACATCAGGTGTTTCCGAAAAAAACCTTTATTTGGAAAGCTACGGCTGTCAAATGAATTTTTCGGACAGCGAAATTGTGGCTTCGGTCATGGCCGACATGGGCTATGGCGTCACCGATGAACTCGAAAGGGCCGATGTGGTCATGATCAATACCTGCTCGATTCGCGAAAATGCCGAGCAGAAAGTTCGGGCCCGGCTGCAGCACTTTCGTTCGCTCAAGCGCCAAAAGCCCTCTTTGGTCATCGGGGTTTTGGGTTGCATGGCCGAACGACTCAAAGCCAAATTATTGGACCAAGAGCAGTTGGTGGATTTGGTGGTGGGCCCCGATGCCTACAAGGATTTGCCGGCTTTGTTGGAGCAGGTTCAGGGCGGTCAGCAGGCCGTCAATGTCCTTCTATCCCGCGAAGAAACCTATGCGGATATTGCACCCGTTCGTTTGGGGACCAATGGCATTACAGCCTTTGTGACCATCATGCGCGGTTGCGATAACATGTGTTCCTTTTGTGTGGTCCCCTTCACCCGTGGTAGGGAACGAAGCAGAGACCCCCAAAGCATTGTTGCAGAGTGTCTTGAGCTATGGAACAACGGTTACAGGGAAGTCACTCTTCTGGGTCAAAACGTGGATTCGTACCGCTGGAAACCTAGCCCAGAGGCCTTGCCGAAGGGTGGCACGGAACCCGATGAAATTCGATTTTCCGAACTTTTGAGTTTGGTGGCCGAGATTTCCCCGGACCTCCGCATTCGTTTTTCGACCTCCCATCCCAAGGACATCACCGACGAGGTCTTGCATACCATGGCTCGTTACCCCAACCTCTGCAAGAACATCCATCTTCCGGTTCAGTCCGGGAGTTCGGCGGTGCTGGCCCGCATGAATCGTACCTACGACCGGGACTGGTACCTGGAGCGGGTGGATGCCGTTCGCCGCATTTTGCCCGATTGCGCCCTAACGACCGATGTCATTACCGGCTTTTGTGGTGAAACCGAAGCTGAACATCAAGAGACCCTCTCCCTTATGGAGGCGGTTCGTTTTGATTCGGCCTACATGTTTGCTTATTCGGAACGTCCCGGAACCCTGGCAGCCCGTAAATACCCGGATGATATTCCCGAAGAAACCAAAAAGCGTCGTCTGAGCGAAATCATGGCCCTGCAGGACCGTCATTCGGTGGAGCGAAACCAAGAAGAAGAAGGCCAAATTCAGGAAGTTTTGATCGAGGGGTATTCCAAAAAATCAACGCTGGATTATTGCGGTCGCAATTCCCGTAACAAAATGGTGGTCTTCGGAGCGGTCCCTGGAATTTCCTTTGGCCAAACAGTCTCCGTGCGAATTCTGCGCTCCAACAAAGCGACCTTGCTCGGCGAATGCCTTGTTGAATCGGAGGTGGCTTTATGAGTCAGGTCATGCCTTCAGCCCAAGATCGTTATCAGCGAGAAAAAGAATACCACAACCGAGCCTTTGCCGAGGACCTTCGGCATTCGGTTGACAAGTATTACGAAACCATCCAAAGCAGTCGCTTGGCCCACCGGCAGGCGATGAGCCCATTGGAGCCGGGTACTCTGGTTTTGGAATACGGTTGTGGGCCGGGATCAGCGGCCTTTGACTTGGCCGCCCGCGGTGCGCAGGTTGTCGGGATTGATATATCGGAAGTTGCGATTGAACAGTCCAGGGCCAAGGCTCAGGAACTTGGACTGGTGATTGATTTTCGGTGTATGAACGCCGAAAGCCTTGAATTTGAGGATAATACCTTCGATATGATCGTGGGCTCAGCCATCTTGCACCACCTGGACCTTGACAAGGCCTATGCTGAATTATCCCGCTGCCTCAAACCAGGGGGCCGGGCCGTCTTTATAGAACCCACCGGTCACAACCCTTTGTTGAACCTCTACCGCAGGATGACCCCTGCCCTGAGGACGGTGGACGAAAGACCTATGCGACGCCCTGACTTTGATCGGGCCCAAAGGTATTTTTCCAATGTTCAGGTTCGTTACTACAATATGTTGACAACAGCTGCGGTGCTGTTCCGGCGTCGGGCTTGGTTTGAGCCCATTTTGCGCAGTTTGGATGCCGTGGACCGCGGGCTTTTTTGGTTGGTGCCGGGTCTCAAATACTGGGGATGGATGGCGGTCATGGTTCTCGAAAAACAACAACGTTCAACCGCTCGGTGATGGAATTGCAAACCCTCAAACAACGCTTTGGGATCATTGGAAACGCCCCGACGCTGAACCATGCCCTGCGAATTGCCGAACAAGTGGCTGCGACCGATGTTTCGGTCCTCATTTTGGGTGAATCGGGGGTGGGGAAGGAGGTATTTTCCAAAATCCTACACCAGTTATCCCATCGCAAGCATAACAAGTTTATTGCTGTTAATTGCGGAGCCATCCCCGAGGGAACCATTGATTCCGAGCTCTTTGGCCACGAAAAAGGTTCTTTTACCGGGGCCCACGAAGCTCGCCAAGGGTATTTTGAGACCGTTAACGGAGGGACCATTTTTTTGGATGAAGTGGCCGAGATGCCGTTGGGGACCCAGGCCCGCCTTTTGAGGGTTTTGGAATCGGGTGAATTCATCAAAGTGGGTTCGTCCAAGGTTCTCAAAACGGATGTTCGTTTGGTGGCGGCGACCAATGTCTCTTTGCTATCCCAAATCGGGAAAGGCAAGTTTCGTGAAGATTTGTATTACAGGATGAATACGGTGGCGATTCAAATTCCATCCTTGCGGGATCGTCGGGAAGATATTCCTCTTTTGTTTCGAAAATTTGCTGCCGATTTTGCTGAACGTTACGCCTCGGTGCCCGTTCAGTTGGATCCAGCGGCCATGCAGTGGCTTTGCGATCAACCATGGCCTGGTAACATCCGTCAACTCAAAAATGTAGCCGAACAAATCTGTGTTTTGGCTCCGACTCGTCGGTTGAGTGGTGACGAAGTTCTGCCGTACCTCCCGGTCAAGGAAGCGGTTCGTTCGGGTTTGCCGGCTCTCTTGGAAGGAGCAACGGAGGCCGGATCGGAATGGTCCGAGCGGGATTTGCTGTACAAGGTTTTGTTTGACCTCAAGCGGGACATGGTCGAAATGAAAAGAGCCATGGGTCAAATCATGGAAAGCGATGGAGTGGTCCATTCAGATACCATCTCATCGGTGGCTACTCCCGTGGTGACCCCGGTGGTCAATGCGATGGTGAATGCGGCATCTCGTTACGAAGAACATGCCGAGGTGGTGGACGTGGAAGAAAATCTATCGCTGGCCGAGGTTGAAAAGCGCATGATCGAAAGGGCCATTCGCAAATACGCCGGTCGCCGTCGTCAGGCTGCTACGGAACTGGGGATTTCAGAACGAACGCTTTATCGCAAGATCAAGGAATATGGTCTCGAAGAGGATTAAGCCATTCTGGGGCCTCCTGGGCCTCCTATTCGGCTTTTTGCCGGTTTCTTGCGGGGTTTATACCTTCAGCGGGGCCTCGGTACCGGCCGAAGTTCGATCGGTGCATATTGCCCAAATGCGCAACAATGCCTCCTTGGTGATGCCTTCGCTGAGCCAACAGTTGTCCGATGCTTTTCGGGACAAATGCTTGGCCGAGACCAACCTTCGGTTGGGAGCGCTGGGTCAGTCCGATTGGGAATTCACCGGGGAAATTTTGGATTATGGGGTGAGCGCTGCCGCGGTTTCGGGTCTCGAAACCACCAGCCTCAACCGCTTAACGGTGGTATGGCGTTTACGATTTCGCTCTTTGACCAACCCCAAAGCGGGATGGGAACAGCGGTTGGTTCGTTACGCTGATTTTGATGCGGGGACGCCTTTTCAATCCATCGAAAACCAATTGGTGGAACAAATCGTGCGCCAATTGGTGGACGATGCCTTCAACAAAGCCTTTATTAACTGGTAAGCATGGACCAGCGTTTGTTGCTGAATGGGGTCCGTCACCCCGAGCATCTCGAAGGGGTTTCCGGGGATGAAT
>RFPG01000146.1 GCA_009926245.1 Sphingobacteriia bacterium
CCCCGCATTCAACCCACGAATCCAACCGAGGGAACCAAGGCACCAAGCGAGGGGCCGGCAGCCAGGCATAGGTTGGGCCTGCCCCGGACCTTTGGTAAACCATCAGGCTTTGGTCCACCCGATCAAAAACCAGACGCTCTTCGATCCCATCCCCGTCCAGATCAAGCGAATGGAACTGAGGGCAGGCCATCCCGCCAACCCAGGGATGCGCCAAAAGTCGACCGGCAACACGAACGGCAGGTCCCGTGGGCTCGGGCCTGAATTGGATGGGCGCTACGCCTTGGGCCAACCCCAAACCGAGGGACAATGCGAATAGCACAAACCCTGCAAAGAGGACCTTGAGGGTCGTGTACTTGCAAAAATCAAAGGAAGAAGGATTCATAACGGAGACCTTGTGGCGAATTTAGACCCAAATTCACGGAATGATTGAAATGCCCTCGCTGCATGAGGCCGGCCTGGACAACGGCAGGCTCGAAGCTGTTTACCAACGCTTGGTCCAAAACGGGCTGAAGATTTGCACCGATAGCCGGAAATTGCAGAGCGGGGACTGCTTTGTGGCCCTGCGAGGCGAGCGATTTGATGGACACGGCTTTGTGGGCCAGGCCCTGGAAAGCGGGGCGGCCGTTGTTTTGGCGGAGGAGTTGCCGGCCTCCTTGGATGCGGCCCTTCGAGATCGGGTTCTCTTGGTCAAGGACAGCTTGGCAGCCCTTCAATGCCTGGCAAGGCACCATCGCCGCAGCGTTCCCGGACTTCAAGTCATCGGGGTCGCGGGTTCCAACGGAAAAACCACCTGCAAAGAACTTATCTATGCAGTGTTATCCAAACATTATGTTTGCCATGCCACGCCCGGCAATTACAACAATCATTTGGGGGTTGCCCTCAGCTTGTTGGGTATCCGGGAGGGCACCCGTTTGGCCGTGATTGAAATCGGAACGAATCACCCTGGGGAGGTCGAGATGCTTTGCCATTTGGCGGAACCGGATTTGGGCGTTGTTACCAGCATTGGCAAAGAACATCTGGAAGGATTGGGGAGCTTGGAGGCCATCCTCCACGAAGAAACCGCTTTGTACCGCTGGCTAAACGAGCGGGGTGGACAGGCCTTTGCAAACAGGGACAATGATCTAATAATGAAGGGTATAAAAGACTTGCGCCCTCCTATCACCTACGGGGTTCATCCTGAATCCGATTGCGTAGGACGATTGGTCAGCACGTTTCCCACCCTTCAATTTCGATGGGATTTCAATGCCAAAGCGTTGATTGATGCCCCCTTGTTGGAAAGTAAAATTTACGGAGACTACAATTTTCCGCATGTATTGGCGGCGGCCGCCATCGGCCGCTACCTGTCGGTTCCCTACGACAAAATTTCGGAGGCCTTAACGAACTGGGAACCCCGCAACAATCGATCGCAATGGATGGTACACCGGGGCCACGGGGTGGTTTTGGATGCTTACAACGCTAATCCGGACAGCATGCAAGCGGCCTTGGGGCATTTTGGTCGAATGGATCACCCGCACAAAGCGTTGTTGTTGGGAGAAATGTTGGAGCTGGGCGAACATAGCGAATACGAGCATCGCTTCTTGCTCGAAAATTTGCTGCGCGATCCCTGGGGGGTCTGTTGTTTGGTGGGGGAAGCTTTTTGGAACCTGAGGGCCGAATTTCCAACTTTTCATTTTTTTGAGCGACCCGAGGACCTGCATCGGTTTTTGGGGGCTTCTCGTTGGCCGGCCTCGGCGGTTCTGGTCAAGGGCTCCCGAGGGAACGCCATGGAACAATACCTGGATAGTTTGCCCTGGGCGGACCCGAAGACGGGCGAGGAAGGGACTAGGTCGACGAGCAGCGAAAATTAAATTCGGTTTCGACGTCGGGCCAAGACCATCACCGATAGGCGAGCCCCACGCCGGATGAGCAGGTTCCCGCATTGTTCGAGGGTGGCTCCGCTGGTCATGACATCGTCTACCAGGAGGAGGTGCAGGCCCTTCAGGTCCCGTTGGTCGGTTCGGTACGGGCCACCGCCCAGGGTTCTACCTTGGACAAAGTCCCTTTTGGCTTGTTCATTGCGTTGATTCCTGCCCAAGCGGGCCAAATTGCGGCCCCCTTCGAGCCGTTGGAGGAGGTGCGGGTAGACCGGGAGCGATTTGTGGGCGGCCATGCCCTCGGCCAGGAGGTGGGCCTGGTTGTAGCCCCGGCTCCAGGTGCGCTGGATGGTCGTGGGGACGGGGACCAGGCCATCGGGCAGCGGCGCCATTCGCTCACGGTGCCGTGCCATGGCACGGCCCAGGGCGGGGCCCAGGTTCCGCCTTCCCCCAAACTTGAGGGCCTTGTACAGGGCCTCCGCCCTGCTACCCGCCTCCGCCCACCACAATGCATGAACCGAAACCACCGGCATACGCCACGCCAGCTCCTGCTCCAGGCCGAGGGCATCGACCCGGTCCATCACCCTCAATTCGACACTGCACCCCAGGCAATAGGCATGCCCCCTTTCGGGCGGCTCGCCTCCACAACCCGGGCAAGGCTGCGCCGACGCCCCCAAAACAAAGTCCGCCAGACGGCGTTGAGGGGAAAAGGCCCCAAGCATACCCCAAAACTGCTGAGGCTACGGGCCTTTAGCGTATTTTTGGCATCCTTTTGCGAAACAATTCATCCATATTCACAACCCAAATTCCCAAACCTCAGACCATGCTCATCAAATCGTCTTCTTTCCGGACCATCCCCTTCTTGAGGGGTGCTTGGATTGCACTTGTGGCCCTGACCGCCTTCGCATCAACCGCCCTTGCCCAGGATACCCCACCCGGCGAAGCCCCCGTTCTCTTTGAGATTCGCGGAGGTGGCTTGCCCGATGAACCCATTCGAACCGATGAATTTGTCACCCTCTTCAACAAGAATAATTTCAAAAAAACAGCAGCAACCCGTGCCGAGTGGGAGGAGTACCTGGATCTCTACGTCAAATTCAAACTCAAAGTCCGGGAAGCCATCCGCTTGGGCATGGATACCACCCTCAAATTCAAAGAAGAATTGACGGGCTACCGCAACCAATTGGCTCAGCCCTATTTGCGCGACAAGGAAACGGATCAATTTTTGTTACAACAAGCCTTTGATCGCTCCCAAATCGAAATCCGTGCGGCCCATATTATGGTGCGCGTTGAAGAATCCGCCTCTCCAGCCGACAGCCTCAAGGCCTACAACAAAGCCCTGGCCCTCCGTCAAGAAATTGTGGACGGCAAAGACTTCGCCGAATTGGCCAAGACCCGATCCGACGATCCATCGGCCGCCGAAAACGGAGGTGATTTGGGCTTTTTCTCTGTTTTCCGGATGATTTATCCTTTTGAAGAAGCCGCTTACAACACCCCCAAGGGCTCTCTATCCCCGGTCTTCCGTACCCAATACGGTTACCACTTCCTCAAAGTCATCGACCGTCGTGCAGCTCGCGGTGAAATCCGGGTCGCCCACCTGCTGGTCAAAAGCCCCGAAACCGACAACGATACCCTGCGTCAACAAGCCCGCGCCAAGGTTGATACGCTTTATGCCCGCCTTCGTTCCGGTGAATCCTTCGAAGAATTGGTCAAACAGTACAGCGAAGACCCCAGCACCTCCGACAAAGGAGGGGTGCTCCCCTTCTTTGGAACGGGCCGCATGATCCCTGATTTTGAAGAAGCAGCCTTTGGCTTGGCCCGCGATGGGGATCTCTCCCAGCCGGTCCAAACACCCTACGGTTGGCATATCCTCAAACGCATCGAATACCGCCCCGTACCAGACTTCGAAAAATCCAAGGGAGACCTGGAGCTCAAAATCGCCAGAGATACCAGGGCCAACCAAAAAACAGCCAACCTCATCATCAAACTCAAGAGCGAATACGGCTATTCCGAAAACAGCCCTGCGATAGAAGCCGTCTTGGCTTCGGTGGTTGATAGCCTCTACAGACGCCAAGAATGGAAAGCCCCCACCCAGTGGATGATGAAGGTCCAACCCGGTCGCTGGGATGCCCAGCGGATTTCCAGCGAGAAAACATCCCGCACCAAAAAACCAGCGGTCAACAAACCCACCGAAACCCTCACCGATACCATCGTGCATCGTTTCGGGGATCGGACCCTGCGCCAATCCGAACTCGCCCTTTGGCTGGAGCAGGAACAAAAGAACCTCAACGGTGCCGACCCCTCCATCTTCGTTCGCCAGGTTTACAATACCAAAACCGAACAAGCCTTGTTGGCCTACGAAGACAGCCGCTTGGAAGCCAAATACCCCGCCTTCCGTGCCCTCATGAAAGAATACCGCGAAGGCATTCTGCTTTTTGATTTAATGGACCAAAAAGTCTGGTCCAAAGCC
>RFPG01000147.1 GCA_009926245.1 Sphingobacteriia bacterium
CACCGGATGGTGGAATGGACTTGAGCCGCAGGAGAATGCGGTTTTTTTTGCGCGATAGCAGTTCCACCGCCTCGGTTGTGAAATCCGGAGCGATCAAGACCTCGTAGAAAATCTGGTCAATGGCCGAGGCGCATTCCAGGTCAATGCAACGATTGGCAGCCAAGACCCCCCCAAAAGCCGAGACCGGGTCACCGGCCAAGGCATCTTTCCAAGCTTGGGTTAGGTGTTCTCTGCTAGCCAAACCGCAGGCGTTGTTGTGTTTGATGACCACAAAGGTGGGATCATGGAATTCAGAGAGCAGAGAAACGGCCGCATCCACATCCAGGAGGTTGTTGTAGCTCAGGGCTTTGCCGGAGAGAACCTCAAAATGTTGGTCCAAGGGGCCGTAGAAACTTGCCTTTTGGTGGGGGTTTTCGCCGTACCTCAAGACATGGGCATCGTCGTTGCTGATTCGGAGCGCAGGAACCAAACCATCCCGGTTGAGGTAATCAAAAATGGTCCGGTCGTAGTGGGAGGTCACGGCAAAGGCTTCGGCCGCATAGGCCTCGCGTTCGGTCAGGCTGGTTCCACCTTGTTCCAAAATTTGATTCAGAATCCGAGGGTATTGACGGGCCGACGAGACCACCGTGCATTGCTGGTGGTTCTTGGCAGCGGCCCTCAGCAAGCTGATCCCGCCGATATCAATTTTTTCGATGAGTTCAGCGTTGGTGCCGCCGTTCAAAAGGGTTTGTTCAAAGGGGTACAGGTCAACGATGACCAAATCCAACGGGGGGATTTCGTGGGCCGCCATTTCATTGAGGTCGTCCATATGCTCGGACCGGTGAAGGATTCCGCCAAAGACCTTGGGATGCAGGGTCTTGACTCGTCCCCCCAAAATGGATGGGTACCCGGTGAGGTCTTCAACCTTCTTGGTTTTGACACCCAAGCCCTCCAAAAAATCCCTGGTGCCCCCGGTAGACCAAATTTCGATGCCTCGCTCATGCAGTGCTAGAGCCAAGCGGTCCAGGCCGTCTTTGTGGTAAACCGAAAGAAGTGCAGAGCGGATGGGGCGAATTTCAGCCATGGTTGGGGGTGGTCCGATGAGGGTTGAATGCGGTGAAGAGGTGCCTAGGGTAGGAACCCCAAAACTAAAATTCAATCCAGCCCTCCAAGGAAACGCGCTCCCTTATTTTATGAACAAAGTATCAACCTTTTTTGGTGGTTTACGCATTCACGGCTTAGGGCTTGGACGCCGCTTGGAGGCTGCGTTCGATGAAGGCCGCCAAAGGGGCGCCGCTGAGCATGCCCTGCGACAACAGGGCCAGGTCGATGAGGTTTTGGCCCAAGCTTGTTCTGGAGGATTCGTCCTTGGTCAGTGCCAATTGCTGTACCAGAGGATGGGCCGCGTTGACGACCATATCCACGGTTTCTTTCATAGGGCCTCCCAAAAACGGGGAACCCCCGGTGGCGGCCATTTCATTCATCCTCCTCAGGAATTCTGGGCGGGTTATCAGGATAGGGGGGTCATCGGCGGACATGGCTTCGGCCTTGACCTTGAAATCGCGATCGCGCACCCAGTCACCCACCCATTCAACCACTTGTTTTTCTTGTTCCTCGTTGAGCAAGGATCCTTTGGACTCGCCCTTGTCAACCAACTTGTCAAGGCTTTCGGAATCAATTCGTTTGAAGGTGGTTTTTTCGAGCTTGCCTTCCAATTGCCCGATGAAGTGGGGATCGATAACATTGCCCAACTGAAGGACGGTCAAACCTCTTTTGCGCGCGCCTTCGATGAGCATGTGATGGGCCTCGGTTTGGTTGGTGTAGAGCACCACCAGTTGACCGTCTTTGTTGCGATGATTGGCTTCGAGGACCTGGGCTGTTTGATCCCAGTTGCGTAGATTTCCGTCGCAGTCTTTGTACAAACAAAAGCCAGCAGCTCTTTCATAAAACTTTTCGTCAGAAATCATCCCGTATTTAACGAAGAGCTCCAATTGTTCCCACTTTTCACGGAAGGATTCCTCCTGGTTCTTGGCAAGGTCCTGGAGCTTGTCGGCCACTTTTTTGGAAATATGGCTGTTGATCTTCTTGACATTGCTATCGGTCTGCAAAAAGGACCGGGAAACATTCAGCGGGATATCCGGGGAGTCCAACACCCCGTGCAATAGGCGCAGATAATCAGGGACCACGTCCTCGACTGAATCGGTGATAAACACCTGTCGGCTATACAGTTGTATTTTGTTTTTGGTGGGCTCAAAGTCGGCTTTTAGCTTGGGGAAATACAAAATACCGGTAAGGTTGAAGGGGTAGTCGACGTTGAGGTGAATCCAGAACAACGGCTTCTCGGCCATGGGGTACAGATCGTTGTAAAAGTTCTGGTAGTCCTCATCGGTGAGTTCGGATGGTTTGCGGGTCCACAAGGGCGATGTGGCGTTGATATGCTCATCGCCAAACATGACTTTGATGGGGAGGAACTTGCCGTATTTGCGCAGGATTTCTTTGAGCCTCCATTCGTCCAAGTATTCCGAGGCATCTTCGGCCACATGCAGGATGATATCGGTGCCCCGCTCAGTGCGGGTTCCGCCGCCGATTTGGTACTCGGTGGATCCATCACAGGACCAGCGGGCTGCTTGGGCCCCATCGCGGTACGAAAGCGATTCTAGGTCCACCCGGTCGGCGACCATAAAGGCTGAATAAAAGCCCAAACCAAAGGCGCCAATGATTTGGTTGAGATCCGACTTGTCTTTGTACTTTTCAATAAACTCGGTCGCTCCGGAGAAAGCAACCTGGGTAATGTACTTTTCGATTTCTTCCTCCGTCAATCCCAGACCATTGTCCGAGATGCGAATGGTTTTGGCGTCTTTGTCCAGGTGAACGGTGACTTGAAGCTCGCCCAGTTCACCGGTTACTTCGCCCATGGAGGCTAGAGCCGCTAACTTCTGGCAGGCATCCACCCCGTTGCTCACCAATTCCCTCAAAAAAATTTCCTGGTTGGAGTAGAGGGACTTTTTGATAAGAGGGAAAATGTTCTCGGTATGGACCGAAATGGTCCCTGTTTTGGTCTTTTGTGTCGACATCGATTCTGTTTTTTTGGGTACAAGGCCATCAGCAAAGGCCGTGCCATGGGGCCATGAACCCTTCATTGTGCCAAAATGTCCGAATATTTGATCCACAAGGAGGGGTTCTTTGGTCAATTCTTCGCAGTTTTGTGGCATGGAAGAGGTTTTTATTGTTGACGCAGCCCGGACCCCCATCGGTCGGTACGGTGGTGCCTTGGCGCAGGTTCGTCCGGACGATTTGATGGCCGACCTCCTGCGTCATTTACTAGATCGCAACCCCGGGGTTGACCCTCATCGGATCGAGGAGGTCATCCTGGGAGCTGCCAACCAGGCCGGTGAAGACAACCGAAACGTGGCCCGCATGGCCTGCCTTTTGGCCGGTTTGCCATTGGAGGTCTCCGGTGTCACGGTCAATCGACTCTGCGCCAGCGGTCTTCAATCCATCGTTGATTCTTACCGGGCTTTGGCCCTGGGTCAAGGTGATTATTACATCGCCGGGGGGGTGGAGAGCATGTCAAGAGCGCCTTATGTGATGGCCAAGCCGGACCAGGCCTTTGATCGTCAGCCCCGGGTTTACGATACCACCCTGGGATGGCGTTTTACCAATCCACGTTGGGAAGGTCTGTACCATCCGTACTCCATGGGCGAAACCGCCGAAAATGTCGCCGAACGCTACCAGATCAGCCGCAGTGACCAAGATGATTTTGCCTATGCTTCGCAACACAAATACGCAGCGGCCGAGGCCGATGGCGCCTTTGAACGGGAACGAATCGGAGTGAAGGTGCCCAAAGGCAAAGGGAATTTTGAGATTTTTGACGTGGATGAGCACCCGCGTCCCGTGGAGCGGGCTGCTTTGGATCAGCTCAAACCGGCCTTCAAAAACGGGGGAACCGTAACAGCAGGTAATTCTTCGGGCATCAACGATGGTGCAGCTTGCTTGATCCTGGCGTCGGGGACCGCGGTTCGTCGGGATGGGTTAAAGCCTTTGGCTCGGGTGGTATCGGTCGGTGCAGCCGGCGTTGATCCCGCCATCATGGGCATGGGTCCGGTACCGGCGGTGCGCAAGGCACTTCTTCGTGCCGGTTTGACAACCAACGACTTGGGCCTCATTGAATTGAACGAAGCCTTTGCATCGCAGGCCTTGGCCTGCCAGCGCGAATTGGAATTGCCCATGGAACGAATCAATGTTCATGGCGGGGCCATTGCGTTGGGCCATCCCTTGGGTTGCTCGGGGGCTCGG
>RFPG01000148.1 GCA_009926245.1 Sphingobacteriia bacterium
CTTGGGAGATCGCTTGCCCTTGATTGCCGCCGAAAAAGCAGGGATCCTCAAAAGGGGGGTTCCCGTGGTCATCGGGCGGTCTCAGGGCGATGAAATTGACTGCGTTTTCCAGAACAAGGCCCACGAATTACGCTGTCTCTTAACCTACGCCGACCAAGTTTACCACCTCGAAAAAGACACGAATTCACCCCCGATGGGACCGGCGTTTTGGCAGGTTCAACGGTTGGGTCGAATCGTGGAACAGCCTCTTCAAACCGATCTTTTAGGGGCCTATCAAGGAGAAAATCTCGCCCAGGTTTTGACCATGGTGGAAGTTCTGCGAAATGTTGGGGTGGAATTGGATGAAAGCAAGGTCCGAGAGGGTCTGTTGTCCGTTGTTCGGAACACAGGAATGCAAGGCCGATGGCAGCTCTTGGGACAGAACCCCATGCGTGTTGTGGACGTGGCCCATAACATCGAAGGCATTGATTGCGTCCTTGGGCAAGCTGCCGCCTGTCGTCCCTCCGCAAAATGGTCGGTGGTCCTGGGAATCTCGGCCGACAAAGATCTGGAGCCCATCCTGCAAAGGATGCCCGGCGATGCCCTGTATTATTTCGCTGCACCCGATAATCCCAGGTCGCTACCGGCCGATGTTTTGGCCCAAAAAGCGAACGCCGTTGGCTTGGTGGGTTCCTCCTATTCATCGGTCGAAGAGGCTTGGAATCAGGCTGTTCGTCAATCATCGGACGATGGTTTGGTCCTGGCATTGGGTAGTTTCTTTGTGGTGGCCGAAATCCCTGTCGTGAACGATTCGTTGGATGGCCTTCATTGATATTTACACCGATGGATCGGCCTTGGGTAATCCAGGGCCGGGTGGTTATGCCGCCGTTCTTCTGAGCGGCGACCGACGCTTGGAAATCAGCGGAGGGTTTTCATGCACTACCAACAATCGGATGGAACTCATGGCGGTGGTGGAGGCCCTTCAGGCGCTTCGAGGAAACGACCACACCATTCGTTTGTACAGTGATTCCAAATATGTGGTGGATGCCTTTGTCAAGGACTGGATTGGTGGGTGGAAACGAAGGGCCTGGAAGAATGTCAAAAACATCGATTTATGGCAAAGGCTTTTGCCTTTGACCCACCAACATCAAATAACCTGGTGCTGGATCAAAGGCCATGCCGAAATCCCCGAAAACGAGCGCTGCGATGTCTTGGCCAAGGCCGCTGCAGCTTCATCCACCCTGGGACCAGACTTGGGCTACCTAGGTAACAGCCTTTGATAGAGTTCGCGAAGGGCCTTGGCTCGGTGCGAGTGTTGTTTTTTGAATTCTGTTCCCAGCTGGGCCAAAGAAAGTCCAGGTCTTTCGGCGGGTTCAAAAACCGGATCGTAACCAAAGCCCTCATGTCCCGCTTCTTCTTGAAGGATACGTCCGTCACAGCGGCCTTCTACCCAAATCGGCTCCCCTTTGCCATCCCACCAGCACAAAACACATACAAAATAGGCCTCCCGATTCGTTAGGCTTTTCATGTTGTGGAGCAACAGTCGGAGATTATCCGCATCGGTGGCCGCAGGTCCCGCGTACCGGGCGCTGTGCAAACCGGGTTCGCCTCCCATTGCCGGCACCACCAACCCGGAATCATCGGCCAAGGCCGGGTATCCGCTGGCCAGATGGGCCGCTTGGGCCTTGAGGAAGGCGTTTTGGGCAAAGGTTTCCCCCGTTTCGGCAGGAACCTCCTTCACCCCGCAGTCGGCCAGGCTCAAAAGTTGAACGGAGTCCCATGGCCATTGGGCCCTAAATTCCCGGGTTTTTCCTTGGTTATGGGTAGCTAGAACCCAGGTTTCGGTCGAATTCAAGGTTCTTTAGGATTCAGGGAATTTCCAGCCTTTGATTTGCTGCCAAAGGTTTTTTTTGGCTTCGGGATCCACCATCATCTGGGTCAAAGAAACCGTGCCCACCCACGATTCGGGTCGCAGTCCATGGGGCCCTTCGGGTGGAATGGGAACACCAAAGGCCACCAATCGAGTTTGAACCCAAGAATCCCAGGCCAAGACAGGGGCTGTATGGCGTTCGATTTGGTTCATGGATAGGTTCAAGGCACCCAGTATTTTGGCCAACAAGGCCTCCTCTTCCTGCGTTGCGGTTTGGCTGAGGATCACCACGAGGTTCGTTGAAGGCAAAGCAACCTTGGACAACTCCGCGGTGACCGTTCGATCCAAATAGACCAAGGTTTCGCGACCCAGAACCCAGTCCTCCCACAGGGCGTCCCCAACCTGCGGACCCCAAAATTGGGAAATGGTGGGGTTAACGTCCATGACTTACGGGTTTATGTATGCAAATTACGTGCTGATGGACCTATTTTTGGACAAAAACCTACCATGGACCCCATTCCTATTACTCGCCTTTCCGAATCGCGTTTGTCCACGGTGGATTTTAACGACCTTCCCTTCGGCAAGGTGTTTGCGGACCACATGTTCGTGGCCGAATACGAAGGGGGCCGCTGGCAAAATGCCCGCATCGTCCCTTACGGCGAGATACCTACCAATCCGGCTATATCGGCCCTCCATTACGGTCAGTCGATTTTCGAAGGTCTCAAAGCCTACCGCAACCAAAAAGGCGGGGTGCAGGTCTTTCGCCCTTACGATAACATGAGTCGCATGATTCGTTCCGCGGGACGGCTCTGCATGCCCGCGGTGACCGAAGATATTTTTATTGGTGGTCTCAAGGCCTTGTTGGAATTGGACCAAGAATGGGTTCCACGCCAGCCTGGTTATTCCTTGTACATACGCCCCTTCATGTACGCGATTGATGAATACGTCGGCATCCGGCCCTCGGATTCGTATCGCTTTATTATTTTTAATTGCCCCGTCGGGAATTACTACACGGCCCCATTGCATGTCAAAGTATCGGACCGCTATGTGAGGGCCTTTCCCATGGGTACTGGTTTTGCCAAGGTTGCCGGGAATTACGCCGCCGGTATGTTGCCCTTGAAACACGCCCGCGAAGCAGGCTACGATCAACTCGTTTGGTTGGACGGCAAAGAAATGAAATACATCGAGGAATCGGGGACCATGAATTTGTTCTTTCAAATTGGAAACACCTTGGTGACCCCCATCGCCGACGGCACCATCTTGGAGGGTATCACCCGTGATAGCATCCTGGGCTTGGCGGTCGAAGCCGGGTTGACGGTGGAAGTCCGCAAAGTCAGCCTCGAAGAAGTGGTCGCCGCCTACGATCGAGGGGACCTCAAAGACGCTTTCGGGACCGGCACCGCCGCCACCGTGGCACCCATTTCGAGCATTACGGTCCAAGATCGGCGCTTGGTTCTTCCAGCCATGGAGGACCGAACCTATTCGACCCTGTTGGGTCGGATGCTGGACGATATCAAAACCGGCAAAACCCAGGATACCCGGGGTTGGATCATGAAAATCTAGTTTTTCTTAAATACATTCTCTCTCTTTTTTTTAACCTATCCCTCTATGTCCAATTCTTTTTTGAATCGTTTGGTAGGGACCGCCTGCACGGTCCTCCTGCTGACGAACCTATCGGGTCGCCAAGCCAAGGCCCAGGTGATTTCCTTTGAGCGATACACCTTGTCCAACGGCCTCAAAGTTCTTCTCCACCAGGATACCACGACCCCTATTGTGGCAGTGACCGTTTCGTACAAAGTTGGCAGCAAAAACGAAGACCCCCAACGGACAGGTTTTGCCCATTTCTTTGAGCATCTACTTTTTGAGGGTAGCGAAAACATTGGTCGTGGGGAGTACATGAAACTGGTTAAAACCAATGGTGGAGTCCTCAACGCCAACACTTTTTACGATCGGACCTTTTATTTTGAAATTCTGCCTTCGAATCAATTGGAATTGGGTCTCTGGATGGAAAGCGAGCGGATGCTGCATGCCAAAATCGAGGATCAGGGCATCGACGATCGCCACCTGATGGCCCCACCATGAAAAGCCGGCTGAGATCGGATAGCCGCTGAGCACCATGGTTGCCGCCTGCATCATGTTCTTGGGCTGCACCTCAATCCAGTCGGTTGCCCTGTACTTGCGGGCCGCCAACTGGTTGCCCTGCGTGGCGTAGCGTCGCTCGATGGCTCGCTCTGGCCAGTATTGCTGGGGGACCGCGCCGTGCTCTTTGAGCCACTTGAGCGCGTCGCCACCCCAGCCGCCGACGTTGCGATAGCCCTTGATCTGTGCCGCCACCGATGCGGGGCTGAGTCTCACCGGCGTCTGGTTGGCCCGGAGTATTGCGAGCTCGAGGCAGTACACCGTCGCGAAG
>RFPG01000149.1 GCA_009926245.1 Sphingobacteriia bacterium
CGGAGTTCTTGGGCCCATTGACGAACGGTTCGGTAGACCTCCAATACATTGTTACCGTCAATTCGAACCGCCTCTATACCATATCCTATTCCCTTGTCAATAAACTGTTTACACCGAAATTGTTCATCGGATGGCGTCGATAAACCGTAACCATTGTTTTCGATTACAAAGATGACGGGGAGTTGCCAAACAGCCGCTACATTGAGGGCTTCATGGAAATCCCCCTCCGATGTCCCCCCATCCCCCGTAAAGGCCAAGCTAACCGCAGGTTTTTGGTCCAATTTCCAAGCGAGGGATGTGCCATTGGCCAAGGTAAGTTGAGGTCCCAAATGCGAAATCATGCCAACGACCGCGTGTTCCCGGCTTCCGAAATGAAACGAGCGCTCCCGGGCCTGGCTATAACCCGAGGCCTTGCCCTGAAGCTGTGCAAACAAGCGCGTCAAATCCATCCCCCTCGATGTAAAAACGCCAAGGTTACGATGCAGAGGAAAAATGAATTCATCCGGGCGCAGGGCTTGGGTGGCACCCACGGCGATGGCTTCTTGGCCGATGCCCGAAAACCATTTGGACACTTTGCCTTGACGAAGCAGAATCAACATTTTTTCTTCAATCATTCGAGGCAACAACAAACCCTCGTACAACTTCATCAACTCTGCATCGGTGCAGGTTGAACGGTCAAATTTCATTTTATCGGAAGGAGCAAACCACTTCATCGGGTAGGGGGATTGGAACGTTGACGCCACAAGGCACGGAAGGTACGGGGAGCCGGGGTCGGAAGTTGCCGGCGGGAACCCCAAAGCGAGCCCACAAATCGGGCCATAAACCAAGACTTGGTGCGGGGGCCTACCACGTCCAGCAAAGGGCGATGCAGCATGGCCCTCGACCAGGCCTTCCATACCCAATGCTGGGCGGTGGAGGACCCGGCGCCTTCCGCAGCCTGGCGACGATTCTCCAGAATCATCTGGTGCAAGGGAATGCGAACCGGGCATACTTCGGTGCAATTTCCGCAAAGGGAGGATGCCTGGCTTAGGTGCTGATAGGATTCAAAAGGCAACAAGTGCGGTGTGATGACTTTGCCTATGGGGCCGGAATAGGTGGCCCCGTAACTGTGACCACCGATGTTTTTGTAAACCGGACAGGCATTGAGGCAGGCTCCGCATCGGATGCAATGCAAGGCCTGCCGGGTTTTGGGATCTTCGAGCAAGCGGGTCCGGCCGTTGTCCAAGAGGATCACCACCATTTCTTGGGGACCATCGCTTTCGTGGTCCTTCCGTGGTCCGTGGAAAATAGTGTTATAAGCCGTCATTTGCTGACCCGTTCCTTTGGAAGCCAGCAAAGGCCACAAAAGGTCGAGGTCGTCCATGGACAGAAGAATTTTCTCGATGCCAGCGATCACGATATGGGCCTTGGTGAAGGTGGTAGACATCCGGGCATTGCCCTCGTTCTCTGTAACACAGACCCCACCGGTATCGGCCAACAAAAAATTAGCCCCCGTGATACCCACACCGGCCTCTACATACCGATCCCTTAGCAAAGACCGCGCATGGTTGGTGAGCGCTTCGGGACTCGCATGGGGATCCGTACCCAATTTGCGATGAAATAGGGCCGCCACGTCTTCTTTGGACTTGTGCATGGCCGGGGTCACGATATGATAAGGAGGCTCACCGTCCAATTGTTGGATGTACTCTCCTAGATCGGTTTCTACCACCTCCACCCCGTTCTTTTCGAGGAAATCGTTCAAATGAATCTCCTCGGTGGCCATGGACTTGGACTTGACAACCAAGCGAGTCTTGTGGCGACGAACCACCTCCAAAACTGCTTCGAGCGCATCGTTGGCATCGGCCGCCCAAACCACTTTGGCACCGTTGTTACGACACGCGCTTTCAAATCGGAGCAAATGTTTTTCCAAGGCTTCCACCGCCTGCCACTTGAGGTAGGCCGCCTGGTCTCTGGCTAATTCGGGATCCCTGTAATCCTTTTGGCCCACCTGCACCGCCGCATGGTAACGGCCCATATTGAAATTGATTTTGCGACGATGCTCCAGGTCAAAGCCTTTGGAGCCCGATGCCAAATCAAAGCGATCCGAGGGCTGAGAGCTCGCTTTCATCCGATGGGAGGAATTGGAGACGCGCCAGGATCTATCATGGCAACCCTGCGCTGATGCCGGCCGCCCTCAAAAGGGGTGAAGGCAAAAGCCTCGAGCATGACGAGGGCTTGTTCGTGGCTAACAAAGCGTGCCGGCAGGCAAAGAATGTTGGCATTGTTATGTGAACGTGCCAACGATGCCAGCTCAGGCAACCAGCACAAGGCAGCCCGGGCCCCGGGGATCCGGTTGGCGCTGATGCAGACCCCGTTGCCAGAGCCGCAAAGAAGCAGGCCGCGAAGGCCTTCCGAATTCTCAACCACCGCGGTAGCCAAGGCGTGGGCCACTTGGGGGTAATCCACGGATTCGGGGCTGTAACACCCCATGTCACGGACCTCATGGACATGTCGTCACTTGATGGATCGCTGGATTTTTCCTTGGAACGGGCCGAGGCGGCCACCACCCATATGGCCATTTCATAGAGCAGCATCATAGGAATGGCGAGAATCAACATTCCCCCTATATCCGAAGGGGTCAGCAAAGCCGCCAAAACCATGTTCGCGACCACCGCATATCGACGATTTCGGCGCATCCACGGAGCGTTGATCAAGCCCACCAATCCCAAAAAATAGGCGAGCACCGGCAATTCAAAAATAATACCTGCTGTGAGGACGGTCATGGTCAGCGTCGAAACAAACGATCCAAGGCTAACGGTATTGATGACTTGGCTGCTCACACTGTAATTGCTCAAAAACAAGATGCTCATGGGGCCCAGCACAAAATAACCGAAGGCACAACCTCCAAAAAACAAGAGCATCACCGCCAGGAGCAACCTCCGCGCCGCGTAAAACTCGCGATCCCTCAACGCCGGGCTCAGGAAACGCCACGTTTCCCAAACCAGGTAGGGGAATCCCAAAACAACCGCCCCAAAGAACGAAACATAGAGGTGCTGCATCAACTGGCCGGTCAAATCAAGGTTCACGAGCTGCAACGGCATCGCCTCGACACACCAAGTCCGACCCTGACCCAATGCTTGCCCCAGGGAGCAAAGCCACCGGTACGAAACAAAATCAGGGTTCTTGGGGCCCAACAAGACCGTGTCAAAGACCCAGGCCTTTTGTGAAAAAAGCCCTAGCATTAACACAAAAATCACCACCACCGAGCGCCACAGGTGGGCTCTCAGGGCATCCAGATGCTCCATGAAGCCCATGGAGCGATCTTTGGGTTCAAATTGATCGGTATACGCCAAGCCGCTAGAAAGGGCTCAAAGATACCCTTTGTGGCCCGTTTACGCGGTTTTTTTGGACTGAACATCCAAGCGCAATTCCTGTGCTTTGGATTTCAGCGACTGAAGGCCTTTGCGGACCCGGGTGCCGGCGGCGGCATTCCCTTTGTCGTAGAATTTCTCGAAATCCTTTTCCATTTCGAGGACGGCGTTCAGCAAAGTCTGGTATGGGTTCATAGGCGTAGTGTTTACTTAACTCTAAGATACACTTTGGATTAAAACAAGATTAAGGTTCATCCAAAAAAAATTGACCCCCCAAAAGGCCCCACCGGCAAACCGTGACCTCCAGCCTCCTTAGACCACCACGATCCCTTCGTTCCGGTAGGCGCCATCGGCCAATTTGGCTGCAACCGAAGAAAAAGCGTCCAACGTATGCGCAACATCGGCATCTGTATGAACGGCTGTTGGGATTAGGCGAAGGAGAATGACATCTTTGGGAACCACCGGGTACACAACCACCGAGCAAAAAATCCCCCAGTTTTCACGCAAATCAGCCACCATACCCGTAGCCTCGCCCAAGGATCCGCTCAGAATAACCGGGGTGACCGGGGAGGCCGTGGGTCCGAGGTTAAAACCCCGTTCTTTCAATCCACTCTGCAGCGCGTGAACAATCTCCCAAAGGCGGTTTCTGTATTCAGGCCGGGTCCGCATGATTTCCAAGCGCTTAAGAGCACCGATCACCAGGGGCATGGGCAGGGATTTCGCGAAAATCTGAGACCTCATATTATAGCGCAGGTGCTGGATGACCCCTTCTGAACCGGCAAAAAAGCCCCCGATAGAAGCCATGGCCTTGGCAAAGGTCCCAAAATACAGGTCCACCCCTTCGGTAACCCCCATATGGGCAGGCGTTCCTTGGCCCTCAGGCCCCATCACCCCAA
>RFPG01000150.1 GCA_009926245.1 Sphingobacteriia bacterium
ATGGCGGCGGTGCTGATACCGGAAGCCATGTTAATGGTGACGGGTACCACAACCGTATCTCCAACGCAACCGCTCACCGAGCCAAGAGTTGTTGCAATATTGGGTCCTGCCGGAGCATTGACCGTAATGGTGCCCGTGGCGGTATTGGTGCCATTGGTACAACCTCCGGTCATGGTGACTATATAATTATAGGTGCCGGAAGCAGTAGGCGTTCCACTGATCGTTGCCGTATTGGTTGCCCAAGTCCAGGTAACACCTGCAGGTAGTCCGCTGAATGAAGCCCCAGAGGCTCCGGTTGTGGAATAAGTAATGTTGCTAATCGCTGCCCCAATGGTTAAGGTTTGGGTATTGGTCCCGGCTGCCGAACTAAGGCTAATGGTATTGTTTGGAGTAACCGTTACAGTGCGGGTTGCGGTTGCATTCGCGCAGCCTCCGGTACCGGTGACTGTGTAGGTCATGGTGGCCGTTCCAGCAGAAACGCCCGTAATAAGCCCGGTGGAGGCGTTAATGGTTGCCACGCCGGTCGCGCTGCTTGTCCAGCTACCGCCGGTTATTGTTGATGTAAAGGTGGTCGTCCCGGCAACACAGGCGGTTTGGGTACCACTGAGGGTACCAGCCGTTGGTGGGGTCGTTACGGTGATGGTTGTGGCCGTTGAAACGGTGGAACAGGTCGGTGCGTTAAATACCGTTACGGTATAAGAACCTGCCGCATTGGCGGTGTATGAAGCGTTGGTAGCGCCAGAAATAGCGGTGCCATTGTTGGCCCACTGGTAGGTGAGGCCCGTTCCGGTATTGGCGTTTAAAACTACCGAACCCCCTTGGCAGAAGGTGGTCGGACCCCCGGCAGTCACCGTGGCTGTGGGGGGGGTACAAGGTGGGGGACCGGAGGCACCGCAGGTGATGGTTGAGTTAACCCATGAAACATTGGGGATCACATCAGCAAACTCATCGGCATATTCCGCATTTCCTGGGGTAGCAATATCCCATTTTATATCAGAATTACCGGTGGATAAAACACGGAACCTCAGATTGAACATAAGTCCGTTGAGGGTAACCGGCGTCAAAGCAAACCAAGCGGCCCTGAACTGCCTGCGCGTTGTGGCGCTGAAAGGGGCGTTGGGGCTCATATTCGAAAAAAGCCCGCAATTGCTCAGGAATCCAGCACTAATGGCCGAGTTTAGGCCTGTCACCGAACTGATGCACTGCAATTTGGTGGTATCGTAATCAATGGCGAGCGAAATGGCCGAAGTGCTAATACCGCTTGCCATGGTCGTTGTGATGGGTACAACCAAGGTATCCCCAACCGCACATGTCGAGGAGTTAATGCTACCGATCGTGGAAGTAATATTCTGGGCTGTTCCTTGCCTGAACATTAATGCCAGCATGAAAAGGGCGCTTAAATACCTCATTAGCAATTTTTGGGTAGCAAATTTTTTCATTTTTGGTAGCATTTGACTATAGTTGATAGAATTTGACGATTTTTGGTAATATTTGGCTGAAAGATAATTACTTGGAATTAATTCAAGGATAAAACTAAAAAAAATGGTGGGCCCTGTTGGGTTCGAACCAACGACCACCTGATTATGAGTCAGACGCTCTAACCGGCTGAGCTAAGGGCCCGTCTGCGGATGAATAGAAAGAGGCCCCTCGGTTGAATGAAACCCGGAATTTCCGGGTTCAAGGGCCAATCGGCAGAAGTGAGGCGAAGTTAAGAACGGGAGCTTAGCCTTCGTCAACAGGGCGGATGAATTTGAGGGGGACGGTGACGACGACCGACCTTTGGAGGATCTCAAAATCAACCCGGACACTTTGATTGCTGTTTTGCTTGATAAGAATGCCGGTATGCCCCATCAAGGGCCCTTGTTCGACCCGAACCTGCTGACCCGGGGTCAATTGCAGGGGGGTTACCTCCAGTTCATACGTGGAATCCAGCAAACGCCGTAGCAAATCCATCTCCGAATCCCTGAGGATGGCGGGCTTGCCTTCGTGGAAAATGTAGCGAACGATCCCGTAGGTGTTGAGAATGTCGAAATAGGTTTTGGGGGTCACCAAAACGAAGAGGTAAGACCTAAAAAGGGGCTCCTCGACCCATTTGCGGCGGTCCGACCATTGCTTGCGGACCTTGTGGAGGGGTAGCCAATACTCCAAGCCTTGGAGCTCCAATTCCCGGGCGGCTTTCTTTTCGTGGCGTGGCAAGGTATAGACCACATGCCATTGAGGGCCCTTAGAATTCTCGGCCATGCGCTTCTTTGAACCATTCCTCCCGGGGCAGGGACCGGAAATAATCCAAGGTTTGCCTCAATCCGTCGGCCCGGTGGACTTTGGGCTCCCATCCCAGCAAATCACGGGCCAGGGTGATGTCTGGCCTTCTTTGTTTGGGATCGTCCTGCGGCAAAGGCAGGTAGGTGATGGGCTGATCGGTCCCGGTTAGGGCCTGGATTTCTTCGGCAAATTCTCGAATGGTGATTTCGTGGGGGTTTCCGATGTTGACCGGTCCGGAATAATCGCTGTTCAAAAGGCGATAAATACCCTCAATCAAGTCGTCCACATAACAAAAAGACCTCGTTTGGCTTCCATCTCCAAAGACGGTCAGGGGCTCACCGCGAAGCGCTTGCCCAATAAAGGCCGGAAGGGCCCGACCGTCGTTGAGACGCATCCGGGGGCCGTAGGTATTAAAAATCCGGACAATCCGGGTTTCAAGGCCGTGGTAGGTGTGGTAGGCCATGGTGATGGCCTCTTGGAAGCGTTTGGCTTCGTCGTAAACCCCCCGCGGTCCTACGGGGTTCACATTCCCCCAATAAGATTCGGTCTGCGGATGCACCAACGGATCCCCGTAAACCTCCGAGGTGGAGGCGACCAGAATGCGGGCTTTTTTGTCGCGGGCCAAACCCAGCAAATTATGCGTTCCAAGCGACCCAACTTTGAGGGTTTGAATAGGGATTTTGAGGTAATCAATCGGGGATGCTGGGGAGGCAAAGTGCAAAATGTTATCAACCGGCCCTGGTACATGGACAAAACGCGAAACATCCTGGTGATAAAACTCAAAAGCCGGGGAAGGCATGAGGTGAGCGAGGTTGCGAAGATCCCCGGTGATGAGATTGTCCATGCCGATGACCTTGTGGCCTTCGGCCAGGAAGCGATCGCAGAGATGGGATCCGAGAAAACCGGCGGCTCCGGTAACAATGGTGACAGGGGGTCGGTTGCTCATGGTTTTTGGATTAGGGGTTCCCAATGTTACGGTAATGAAAGCCCCTCTCTCTCAGCTCGGAAGCCTGGTATTGGTTTCGTCCATCAAAAATAACTTTGCGTCGTAACAACGACTCAACACGGTCCCATTCGGGAATACGGAATTCGGGCCATTCGGTGATGAGAACCAAAGCATCGGCACCCTGCAAGGCAGAATAAGGATCCGGCGCATAGGTGATACGTTCTCCCAATTGGTGTTTGGCTTCGTGCATTGCTACCGGATCGTAGGCTTGTACCTGGGCTCCGGCGGCCAGCAGCTCTTCGATGATGACCACCGATGGTGCCTCGCGCATGTCATCCGTTTTGGGTTTGAAGCTTAGGCCCCAAATCCCAAAAACCAGCCCCTTCAAGTCGGCCCCAAAATGATCCCGAATCATGCGGCCCATCACTTTCTTTTGGTCTTCGTTGACTTCTTCGACCGCTTCCAAAATGCGCATGCGGTGACCGTTTTCTTTGGCGGTCCGGATGAGGGCTTTAACATCTTTAGGGAAGCAGGAACCCCCGTAACCTACGCCGGGGTAAATAAATTTGTTACCAATGCGGGGATCGCTTCCGATGCCCTTGCGGACTTGGTCCACGCTGGCTCCCATGATGTCGCAGAGCAGGGCTACATCGTTCATGAAGCTGATTTTGGTGGCTAGCATCGCGTTGGCGGCGTATTTGGTCATTTCGGCCGAGGGAATGTCCATAAAAAGGATGGGGTGGCCGTTGAGGGTAAATGGTTTGTAAAGGCGGGCCAGGGTATCCTGGGCCTGCGGGCTCTCGCAGCCCACCACGATGCGGTCCGGTTTCAGAAAGTCCTCAATGGCAGCACCTTCTTTAAGGAACTCGGGATTGGAGGCCACATCAAAAGGGATTTCGGCGCCCCGTTCCTGCATGGCTTGTCGGACGGCTTCGTGGACCTTGCGGCTGGTACTGACTGGAACGGTGGATTTGGTGACCACCACCGCGTAGTGTTGAAGGTGTTTTCCGATCTCGGTGGCGACTCCCAGAAC
>RFPG01000016.1 GCA_009926245.1 Sphingobacteriia bacterium
TCGGGCCATGACACAGCACAAGCTCCACAGAGCCTCCTCCAATATCGTTGATCAAAACGGGGCCATCGTCCAAGAGGCCTGATTGCTGAAGGCCGTATCGGATCCATTCGGCTTCTTGTTCGCCGGAAATGACAGCAAGGTTGATGGGAATTTGCTTTTGTTGGGGAATGTTGCTGAGAAGGGTCGAGGCCGTGCGGTGAAGCCATTCAGAGGCTTGGTTCCATTGACGCAGGGCAGCTGTTCCAAACCCGTAGAATGCGGTTGCTCCTTGATCCAAAGCGATTTGGAGGTGATGTTGGAGGGCAGCTTCGGCCCGCTTTTGTCCCGCTTCCGTGAGGAACCCAAAACCCTCGGAAGCCAGGCTTACTTCACGTTCTGCACGCTGAATCCAATGAGGTGAACCGGTTTGGCTGAGGGTACCAACAGCCAGCCCAAAGACATTGGTCCCCATGTCAACGACCGCTAATATTTCCCCGCGACGGTGGGAGGTGCTCATCAGGGAGCTGGACGAGTTGTTGGAGGAGTACCCCTGATTAACGATAGAAAAGCCATTTACGCAGTTGGCCAAGGGAGACTTTTTGGCCGTACATCAAAACCCCGATCCGGAAAATGCGACCGGCGATCCAAACGGAACCCACAAAGGCAGTCACAAGAAGGCTCATGGAGAGTGCAATTTCCCAGAAGGGTACGCCAAAGGGTAGGCGCACGACCATCACAATCGGTGAGGTGAGGGGAAACATGCTCATCCAGAAGGCCAACGACCCGTGAGGGTTCTGCATTACGAATTGAGAGGCGATGAAGGCAAGGATAATGGGCATGCTGATGGGCATGACGAGTTGTTGGGAGTCCCCTTCGGAATCCACCGCCGAACCAACCGCTGCGAAGAGGGCAGCATAGAGTAAGTACCCGCCCAGAAAGTAAAACAAAAACAAGGGGACAATGCTTTCCCAAGGCATGGACCCCAGCATCTGCATCCAATCCGGGTTGCCGGGGGTATCCGGGACCTGGCTTGCGGTCAGGCCCAGGGTTCCAATCAAGGTGCTGATACCGGTTCCTAACAATATCCACAAAACAAACTGGAAGAGCCCTACGGAGGCGATCCCAAGAATTTTGCCCATCATCAATTCAAATGGACTGGTGGTCGAAATGAGGAGCTCCATGACCCTCCCCGCTTTTTCTTCAATCACACCGCGCATGACCATGCTGCCATACAAGAAAATAAACATGTACATGAGCAGTGCGGCGCCGAATCCCAGCATGGTGGCCATTTCTAGGCTTTGAGGTCGGATTCGGATTTGAGGGACTCAATAGTTTGTGGATCAAGCCCGTATTGGTTCATGCGCAGTTGGTAAATGCGTTCATTCACGGCATCTTCGATGCGTTCGGTGATTTGGAGACCGGCGGATTGCTCTGAAAAATAGGCAATGTTGGTTTTCCACGTGGAATCCAAAACCTGCAGGGAAAGAACTCCTGTTTCGGAATCTTGTAACAATTCACGAATATTGGCGCTGTCCTTGGCGTTCAACGGGCCATCGCTCAAAGTGCCTTTGGGTAATTTTTGGAATTTCATTCCATCAGCATTGGCAAAGGCGCTATCAAAATTCCCGGAGGGATCATGGACCCAAACGGTGGTCGATTCGTTGTCCCATTGGGCCATGAGGACGGGCACCAGGATGAACAAGCCGAACAAAATTGGGCCCAGCAGGGACATGACAAGGAAGGTTCGGCTTTGAATGCGGGTAAAAAACTCACGGCCTGCGACTAAGGGGATTTTGTTCATGATAGGTTAGGCTTGATGGTGAGGGCCAACTGCTTTGATAAAGATGTCCTGGAAGCTGGGCAGGCGTTCGGCAAAATACACGATACGGCTGTGTTGATTGTAATGCGCGATGATGGCTGGCCAATCGGAAGGAGCAGCCTCAAAGACCAAACGGTGGATGGATTCTTCGGATGATGATGACTGACAGGGGTATGGGCGGGGGGAGCGGGCGGCGGCGAGGCCGTTTCGCCGACGCAATGAATCTCGATTTGGTTGCCGCTGTGCTGCCGGCGAACGGCCTGGGTCGGTCCGGCCAGCACCACCCCGGCTTGGTGGATCAGCACCACATCGGTGCACAGGTCTTCGACCGTTTCCATTCGGTGCGTGGAGATCAACAGGGTGGTGCCCGCCGCCCGCCTCTCCAGCAAGATGTTCTTCAACAACCGGGCGTTGACCGGATCAAAACCCGAAAAGGGTTCATCCAAAATCAGCAAGTCCGGATCGTGCATCAGTGCAGCCACCAATTGAACTTTTTGTTGCATGCCTTTGGAAAGCTCCTCGGCTTTTTTGTTCCACCAGGACTGCATTTCCAGGCGGGTCATCCAATGCTTGGCCGCTTGCAATGCCTGATCCGATTCCAAACCCCGCAGCCGGGCCAGGTAAAGCAATTGCTCCCCGATTTTCATTTTTTTATAGAGCCCGCGTTCTTCGGGCAGGTAACCAATTCGACGGGCATGTTCCGGCCCCAATTCGCGGCCGTCCAACCAAATGCTCCCGCTGTCCGGGGCGGTAATCCGGTTAATCATCCGAATGAGGGTCGTCTTGCCGGCTCCGTTGGGACCTAACAAGCCCATGATTCCGCCCTTGGGGACTTGCATGCTGACATCGAGAAGGGCTCGGTGGTTTCGGTAGCTTTTGCTGACGGAACGTATGTCCAAAAAGGCCATAATTTGTGATTTAAAAGGGAAAAGAAAATAGATCCAGCAGGGAGGTCTGGGGGCTTAGGCTTGGACAATCCAAGGCTGAAGCAAGGGGACTTTATCGGCTTGAACAAGCACATAATTGTACGTGGCACTCTTGGAGAGACGATGGGTGGGGACCAGGCCCCTTTCTTCGTCCACATTAAAATACAAGTAGCCCAGGTCTTTCATAAATTCTTCAACGTAGGCCGCGATCGAATCGTCTAAAATTTCAATTAGCAAACTTGGTTTCCAAACTTTGAATTGCTGAAAACCCGCCAAGACCTGAGGTTCGAACTTTTCGACATCGATTTTGATTAAATCCACCCGGTCAATCCCCTTTTCTTCCAAAAATTGATCCAAAGAACGAACCTGCACGGTGTAGGAACGCTGTTTTTGATTTTTCCCATGGGTGTCTTGCAGCAGGGACGCCTCGTAGTGGTTATCGGTTCCTTCGTACAAGGTCGCCTCCCCGTCCTGGGCCCCGCAAGCGATGGGGTGAAGAGCAAGGGGGCGGCCGTTCAATTCGTTGTTACGCTCCAGGATTTCAAAAACACGGGGAACCGGCTCAAAAGCATGAACCTGGGCACGGGGGTTGGAAGACCAGGCAATCAGGCTGTAAATTCCGGTATTGGCCCCTACATCCAAAACGGTATGGGCCTCCCGACACAGAGCCGTCCACACCCCGGAGCTTACTCGCTCCCAGCCTCGTTCCAGGCCACCCCAAAAAAGCAGCGTCTCGATATAATGACCTTGGTTGAACATGCGGAATCCCCGCCCCGCCCCACTCTGAATGGTCATGGTACCATGGACAAACAAATGCCGGGTCCAGGACATCGGCAGGCGACCCCAGCGTCGCAGGGGCTCCATGAGGTAAATGCGCCCGGGCAGGAGGGCGTAGAGGGTGCGGAACAGGCCCAGTTTCATGCGGCTTTTGGGGTTAAAGGGAATCGTATGTCCAAAGATATAGGGTTACCCTGCCTTATATTTGGCCCGCTATGAAGGCAGAGCCGGCGATCCTGGCGGACTTGTTCCGTCAACCACTTCAAATCTTTATCACCACCCACCACAAACCTGATGCGGATGCCTTGGGTTCTTCCCTGGGCTGGGCCCATATCCTGCGTTCTGCCGGTCATCGAGCCTCGGTGGTCGTGCCCAACGATTTCCCCGCCTTTTTGGATTGGATGCCAGGGCGCGATGAGGTTATTGATTTCGAAAAAGACCCCCTCCGGGCCCAGTCTTGTTTGGAGGAAGCCGACTTGGTTTGTTGCCTGGATTTTAACGACCTCAAGCGTAACAACGAATTGGGCGAGCGCATCGCCGTTTCCGGCAAAACCATCCTTATGGTGGACCACCACCCTTACCCCAAAGATTTTGCAACCCATCGCTACCACAGCGTTCAGGCCTCCTCGACCTGTGAGCTCATCTTGGATTTGTGCAAAGACTTGGGATGGATGGACTTCCTCACGACCGATGCGGGCGCCTGCCTTTACGCTGGCTTGGTGACCGATACCGGCTCTTTTCGCTTTGCTTCCACCACGCCGAACACCCATCGATGGGCCGCTGTCCTCCAAGAAAGAGGCCTGCAGCACCACCGGGTTCACGAAGCGATTTTTGATCAAATGCCTCCGAATATTCTTCGGTTCCTGGGCCATTGTTTTTTGAACCGACTCCACGTGCTGGAAGAATTCGATACAGCCTACCTGGCCATTCCTCGAAGCGATTTGGAGGAATTTGGAGTCCAAACCGGGGATACCGAAGGTTTGGTTAATTACGCCCTCAACCTCAAGGGTATGCGTTTTGCATCGGTGATGATCGACCGGGGTCCTTTGGTCAAAATGTCGTTCCGCTCCAAAGGAGATGTACCGGCAAATTTATTTGCCTCCACCTACTTTGAAGGCGGCGGGCACCTCAATGCCGCGGGTGGCCAAAGCGGCGATTCCCTTTCGGTCACCGAACAACGTTTTCTGCAGGCATTGCATGTCTTCGGCCCTGTCCATCTCCAGCAACCATGAACCATCGCTGTCCTATTTTCCTCGTCCTTTGGTCTGGGATTCTACTCTTTTTGGTGGCCTGCCAAGAGTCCGGCCCATCCGACACTTCTGCTCCCTTCAAGACCAAGGGCGGCCTTGAATACCGTTGGCACCGCAAAGGGGCTCCCGTCAAAGCAGAGCCCGGCGATATCATGGAATTACGGATGCAGATTTTTGCGGGGGATTCTTGCCTTTACGGTGGGCACGACTACTCAGAAACCTGGAGCCTTCAGCTAACCCAACCCACGTACAAGGGGAGTATTCAAGAAGGCCTTGCCCTCATGGGACGGGGTGATAGTGCGACTTTTTATCCGGTGGCCGATTCGGTCTTTCGTTACGATCTTACCCAAACCAAGCCTTCGTGGTTGGATGGCTCTTCCAAGCTTCGTATCGAAATCGGCGTCCGCAGTCTTCGCAACGAAGAAGCTGCTATTCAGACCTTTATGCTTCAACAGGGCATTCCGGATTCTTGTCGGCATGCCTCTGGTTATGTTCGATATAACATTGAATCGTCCATTCCATCGTCCAAGTCCAAACCACGCGGTGCCTCTGGTTCTGTTCTTCAAAACGGCCGCAAATACAAGCTGCTTGGGAACATGCGGGTTTTGGGAGGGGAAACGGTGCGGGAATTTACCGAGCTTGAGCCTTTTTATTTTGTTCAAGGCCAGGGTCAAATCAAGCCCGAAGGTATGGGGCAAGCCCTGGCTACCTGCCGGGAAGGGGATTCGGTTTGGATTGTGTTACCATCTTGGTTAGCCTACGGCAAAAAATCAATGGCGGATGCCGGCGTTCCAGCCTATGCGTCTTTATTTTTTCAGCTAAGAATCTTGGGAGAGCCCGCCGTCAAGTCGTCGCTGTCGACCTCAAGGCGTTAAAGGCCTTGATCTTGGGATGGATCATGCTGAACCATAGGGGCGGTATCAATACAGGAACAATCAAACCGGCATAACCCCCGGGGAGGGTGGGGCCATCATCGTGGGTTTTGAGTTGATAATAGGGTTTGCCACCGTACATATGATGATCGGCATGTCGGCTCAAGTCGTAGAGCATAAAACGGCTAAAAGGCTTGTCGCTTTGCCAGGCATGATGGGCGCGGACCCTTTCGTTTTCGGCGCGCTCCAGTCCGTAATGTTCAATATAATTGGTGTATTCCAGGAGTATATCCGCGAACAAGGCTTGACCAACATAGACCACGGCCAGCAAAGGATGAATCCACCCAAGCGCTCCCAGCAAAGGAATTTGCAACAAAGTGTTACGGACCATCGCATTCCCGGCCCCGTAGGGTGTTCGGCCCGCCTTGCGTAGTCTTTCGGCCTCCGATTCAAGGGATTGCATCCACTGCCCGCGGATGCTCCGTACCAGAAAGCGATAAAAATGCTCCCCGTAGCGGGCCGAAGCATGATCCAGGGAGGTTGCGACATGCCGATGATGAACACGCAGATGGTCAATTGCAAAATAAGGATTCATCACCAAAAACAGCAGGAAATCCCCGGCCCTTTTCCAGGCTGTCTCCTTGCGGTGAATCATTTCGTGGGCCGCAACAATGCCCATAGAACCGCTCGAAAAACCCGTCGATAACACGGCACCAACCAACGCAGATCCTTCCAAAACGCCGTTGTAAGTACCCCATAACAAGGTCCCTATCCCTGCCAGAACCATGGGTATCGCCAACACAACATACAAATCAGGAAGGGTGTTTTCAGCCGCCGAATCGTTGTTGCGGCGTTGACCCAAGATCCACTCCAACGAGTTAACGACCACCAATACAAAGATGACATTGGACCAGGCCCAGGGTCCCCCCATCGTATTGCCCCACAGGGTGATGAGTCCCGGGACCAGGGTCAATGCATAGGCGTAGGAACGGTTACGGTTATTGGCTGTTGGGGAATTCATCATGGAGAAGAATTAGGCTTTGTATTTCTTTTGGAGGTAAGCCATGGTGGCTTTCATGATCTTGCTAAGTACGGCGGTATCGATATCGGCTAATTTCTGGATATACAAACAAGCTTTGGCCGCCTTGAATTTACCGAGGCCCTCCAACAGCGGGGCATGCTCCGGCTCTCCGGTGTAGACGTACAGCGAGATGGCCGCTTTGCGTGGTGAAAATCCCAGCAGGAACCAGTCGCCTTCTTGACGGCTTTTTTCGGATTTGTAGTGGTAGGATCCAAAGCCAATCATGCTGGCACCCCACATTTTGGGCGGGTAACCGCTGACTTTTTCCATCAAAGCGATGAGGTCCAGGCTGTCTTGTCGCTTTTGGTCGGTTTGAGCAAACTGCTCCACAAAGGCCAGGACATCGGCGTCATGGACCCTGGTTTTGAGTACGTTGTTGGTGGACTTGGCCATACCACGAATTTAAGACCAAAGCCGTGGATTCCTGGCTAGGGTAGTTGGTTGGCTTCGTTGAGGTCGTCTTCGACTAGGTCGTCTTCGCCGAGGTTGGTTTCTAGCGGATTGGCTTCGATGATTGTTGGAGGTGGGCGATGATTTTGTCGGCCAGGACCTCGGAGATGGCTCGATAGGATTCCACGGTCCAACCTGCGACATGGGGGCTGACCACAACCCGAGGATGGGCCAAAAGACGATCCATCCATTCCTTGTCCCAGTTTTGGGGGTTTTCGATGGGTAAAGTGTCCAAGCAGGCTCCCTCCAAGACATTCTGCTCCAGGGCCTGGACCAGGTCCGGCAGGTTGACCATAGGACCCCGGGCGGCATTGACCAATAATTTGAGTTGACGAAATCGCCGGAGGGTATCCCCTTGGACCAAGTTGCGAGTCAGGTCGGTCAGAGGGGCATGCAGGGTTAGAATTTGAGCCTCGTTGTAGATTTCTTCCATGGTGGATTCGACGACCAAGGGTTGATCGGTCGAGGCATAGCCTTGTTGGTATTTGTCGTAAACCAGGACTTTGCAACCCATGGCCGCCAATAGACGGGCGGTTTGGGACCCGTTATGGCCGTAGCCAATCAAGCCCACCACCGTACCAGCCAGCTGACGGCCCCTGTTTCCCTCACGGTCCCAGAGGCCCTCTCGGATTTCTTGATTTCCTTGGTTGAGGCGGTTGAGCCAGGCCAAAATCATAGCCAAAACATGTTCGGCAACGGCCAGGCGATTTCCTTCCGAGGCGTGGATCAATGCAATGTTATGTTTAGCGGCAAAATCTGTATCAATACCATCGCATCCAGATCCGGCGCGGGCAATCCAGCGCAAATTGATCGCGCGGGACAAGGCAGCAGCGTTCAATTTCATCTTGGATCGTACCACCAAACCATGCACGGCCAAGTCGGTCCGCCCCAGCGCTTCCAAAATCTCCTCAGCATCTGCGTTGGACACATCCAAAACCTCGCAAAGACCCGATTCATGAAGGCGTTCTGGAAGCAGCGGATGAACCGAATCCAAAATCATAACACGATGAATACTCATTGATTAGGACGATGTCTTTTGATCAGATAAGGTTTCTTCGATGGCCTGGGTCAGCTCTACGAAGGCCTGAACGGGTAATTGCTCTGCGCGCAGGTGAAGGATGTTCATGCGGTCTTGGTATCCTTCGGGCAAAACCTGCCCCAAGGCATTGGATAACATTTTGCGTCGTTGATTAAAAGCGGCTTTGACGACCCTAAATAACAAGCGGTGATCGCAGGCCGGTGGATTCCAACGATTTTTGAGTCGCAGGACCCCTGATTTGACTTTGGGGGGCGGAAAGAAAGACCCTTCGTTGACGGTAAATAGGTATTCGGTTTCAAAAAAAGCCTGTGTCAAAACGCTGGTAATGCCGTAGACCTTGTTACCGTGGACAGAGCAAATACGTTGAGCCACTTCGCGCTGAAACATGCCAACGCATTCGCCGACCACGGCATGATGCTCCAAGACCTTAAAAACAATTTCGGTGCTGATATGGTAAGGAAAATTCCCAACAATCCCCCAGCAGGCTTTGTTTTTACCTTGGTCCTGTCCTGAATCAAGTGTTCCCGTAGGGCCGGTATCGCCGGTAACACCGGGGCAGGGCAAGGGATTCCAACGAAGAAAATCCCCGACCATTTGTTCGGGTTGGGCGAGTTGGTGTCCCAGCAGGTATTGGATGGACTCTTGGTCCACCTCGGCCAGCCACAAACGGTAGGGAAGTTTGAGCAGGTGTTGGGTGAGTTGACCGGTTCCAGGCCCAATTTCAAGCAGGTTGGGGTAGTCGCCCCAGCCCGTGAGGGACAGCGCGACCTTTTCGGCAAGTCGCACATCGGTCAGAAAATGCTGACCCAGTTGCTTTTTGGGGCGAACGCGGTCCATGGCCCGGCTAAAATAGGTTAATTTTGAGCTGTGGAATCGTTTTTGCCCTTCGTTTCCTGTTCCCTATCGGCTTTATGAGCAAGGTACAGGCCCAACACAAGGTCCTAGGTGTCTTGGGAGGCGGACAATTGGGAAGCATGATGCTGGATCCGATTCACCGACTCGGACTCCAAGCACGTTTCATGGACCCTGATCCCCTGGCCCCGGTGGCCATGCGCTTTCCATCGACGGTTTGTGCCCCCTTTTCCGACGCTCAGGCCGTTTTGGATTTTGGACGGGGTTGCGATGTCTTGACCTACGAGTTGGAGGCCGTCCATGCGGGCGCTTTGGCTCAATTGGAAGGGGAGGGCATCGAAGTTTGGCACCGCCCCGAAATCCTCGCCCTTCTTCAGAACAAGATTTCCCAAAAGGAATTTTATGTACGAGAAGGACTGCCGACGGCCCCTTTTCGGAGCTTTGAGCGTCTCGACGAACTCAAGGCGTTTTGGCGAATGCCCGAGGGGGAAATGGCCGGTTTATTCCATCCATCGGCGGTCTGGAAGGCGGCCCGTGGGGGTTACGATGGCAAAGGTGTTCAAATCTTGGATTCGTTGGAGGACTTGGTTAATTTGCCCGATACGCCTGCATTGTTGGAACAAAAGATTGACATCGCTCTTGAATTAGCAGTGATTACGGTTCGGGATCAAAAGGGGAATATTCGCTGTTACGATCCATGCCTGATGCATTTTGATCCCCGGGCGAATTTGGTCAGCCGGGTTATGGCGGGCTCTGCGGTGGAAACCGAGGCCCTCTTGCCAAGCCATTTGCGTTCCCAAGCCATGGAAATGGCTGCAGCGGTGGCCGAAGGTTTGGGCACGGTCGGCGTTCTGGCGGTCGAGTTTTTGCTGGATACCCAAGGCCGTCTTTTGGTGAACGAGTCCGCGCCGCGGCCCCATAATTCCGGACACTACACGATTGAGGCTGCTCATTGCTCTCAATTTGAGCAGCATATCCGTGCCGTGATGGGCTGGCCGCTGGGTGATACCTCCCTGCGCTCTGCCGCGGTCATGGTCAATTTGGTAGGGGCAGAAGGTTTCCGTGGGCCGGTGGTTTACCCGGGTTTGGATCAGGTTTTGTCCTTGCCAGGGGTTTTTGTTCATCTTTACGGTAAAGCCGAAACCCGCCCCTTCCGCAAAATGGGGCATGTGACCGTGGTGCACCCGGATCTCGCCGTCGCAAATCAAATAGCCGACCGTGTTGAAGCAAGTCTACGCATCGAAGCTGCAAACGGATTGGAACCTTCAAATTTTCTTTGAACCTTACGCTTTAAACAACCAACCCATGAGCCCATCCAACCCCCAATCTCCTGCCGAAGTAGCCATTGTTATGGGAAGTACTTCGGACTTGGAGGTTATGCACAAAGCGGCCGAAGTCTTGGAGTTTTTTGGCGTTGCTTACGAATTGCATGTCTTGTCTGCGCACCGAACCCCCGACCGCATGACGGCCTATGCCAAGGAAGCGGCGAGTCGTGGTCTACGAGTATTGGTGGCAGGGGCAGGAGGTGCGGCCCATTTGCCGGGTATGTTGGCGGCCTCCACTCCTTTGCCAGTCATTGGCGTTCCGGTTCGGTCTTCCAACTCCATCGACGGCTGGGATTCCTTGTTATCCATTTTGCAAATGCCCACCGGCGTTCCGGTAGCTACCGTCGCCGTGAACGGTGCGGCCAATGCGGGTCTCCTCGCCGTTCAAATTTTGGCGACTTCCAAGCCTGGACTTCTTGCAGCAATGCAGACCTATAAGCAGAAAATGCACGACGATGTCACCGCCAAGGACCGCGAATTGCAGTCCATGGGCTGGGAAGCCTGGCTCAAAAAGTAAGCCTATCGTTCTTTACCAATCGCAATACCGTGCGGTTTATTGAATCTGCAGGCGGTATCAAGCGTTGATCCCCTTAGGGTAGTTGCTTGACGACCTTAGGGCAGTTGCTTGACGATTTGGGCATCCATCGGCGACACCGATGAAGGGTAGGTTGCGATCCATTGACCCTCTCCGTTTACCAAAAATTTGGTAAAATTCCAGCGCACCACCGCATCTGATAAGCCGTTGAGGGACTTACTCATGAGCCAACGATACACCGGATGCCGATTTTCGCCTTGGATGCTGATCTTGGATGCCATCAGGAAATCAACACCGTAATTCTTGGAACAAAAACCTTGAATCGCTTTTTCATCCCCGGGTTCTTGGCCTCCAAAATCATTGCAGGGAAAACCAATGACCGTGATTTTGGAACCGTATTGTTGGTGCAGGGCCTGCAGGTCTTTGTATTGCGGCGTGTACCCACATTCCGATGCCGTGTTAACGATCAAAACATACCGACCCTTGAATTCCGACATGCTGCGGGACTTACCTTGAATATCCACAAAGGTTAGGTCGTGGAAACGAAGATCGGATAATCCGGTATCTAGGGGTTGGTCGGCTGAATGCATGTTGTTATGAGGGGCTTGTTGGGATGCGGTAGGGGTCAAGGTAGGGTCCGAAGGATCGGAGGGGGAGGCGCAGGCAAGGGTGATACCCAGGAAGGTTGCCCCAAAGAATTTTGGTAACATGGGATGGATTTAAGGGAATTTGGGGAAAGAATCAAAGTTGGGATCGCGTTTTTCGATAAAGGCATTTTTACCCTCCTTGGCCTCGTCGCTTAGGTAGTAGAGAAGGGTGGCATTCCCGGCCAGTTCTTGAATACCGGCCTGTCCATCCAATTCGGCATTGAAGGAGGCTTTGAGCATACGCAGAGCGATAGGGCTTTTGGCTAGGATTTTGCGGGTCCATTCCATGGTGGTCTCCTCCAGGCTTTCGAGGGGGACTACCTTGTTGACCAAGCCCATTTCCAAGGCTTCGGCTGCATTGTATTGATCGCAGAGGTACCAAATTTCCCGGGCCTTTTTCTGGCCGACAATGCGGGCCAAATAGGAGGCACCAAATCCTCCGTCGAAGCTGCCCACTTTGGGGCCGGTTTGACCAAATCGAGCGTTTTCGGCTGCAATCGTCAAATCGCAAACAACGTGCAGAACATGGCCCCCGCCAATGGCCCAACCCGCTACCATCGCAATCACTGGTTTGGGGATGCGACGAATTTGCATTTGCAAATCCAAAACATTGAGTCTAGGTACTTGGTCTTTGCCCACGTAGCCACCGTGACCGCGCACGCTTTGGTCTCCTCCGCTGCAAAAGGCCTTGCCCCCCTCTCCCGTCAGAATGACTACGCCAATGCGGGCGTCTTGCCGGCACATTTCCATGGCTTGCGACATTTCCTGAACGGTGAGCGGCGTGAAGGCATTGTGCTTGTCAGGGCGGTTAATCGAAATTTTGCCGACCCCTTCGCAGAATTCAAATTTGATTTCTTCAAA
>RFPG01000151.1 GCA_009926245.1 Sphingobacteriia bacterium
CGAAGTCCGCAAGGTGGGGCGTGCCTTGAACATCCCGGATGTGTTGCTGGATCGCCATCCCTTTCCCGGTCCCGGTTTGGGAATCCGGATTTTGGGGGAGGTGAATGCCGAATCGGTCGCCCTACTCCAGGAGGCGGATGCTATTTACATGGATCATTTGCGTCGTAGCGGTTGGTATTCCAAAATCTGGCAGGCCGGTGCCATTTTGTTGCCGGTGCGATCGGTCGGGGTGATGGGCGACGAACGCTCCTACGAGCGGGTTTTGGCTTTGAGAGCGGTTCACAGCGTGGACGGTATGACGGCTGATTGGGTCCATTTACCCTACGAGCTTTTGGCCGAAATTTCCAACGATATCATCAACAAGGTTCGTGGCATTAACCGGGTGGTCTACGATATATCATCCAAACCTCCCGCCACCATCGAATGGGAATAGAAGCCAACAGCGGCCGGTGGCGAAACCGCACGGCCCAAGTCCTGGAATTTTTGAATTTATGGGACCGAAAGCACCTGCAACCGGGGATCGATTTGCCGTCTCTTCTGAGGGAAACGGCACGCAAATACCCTCAGATGGGATCCAGGGACCGCAAAGAATGGTCGGACGGTGTTTACCAAGCTTTGAGAGCCAAGCGTTATCTCCAGGACGAATCCTGGGAGCGCTGCCTCGCCGAGGGTTTGGTGGACCGTTACGGAAACGAACACCCCTGGGTTATTGCCTTAAAATCCAACCTTGGTTTGGCAGATCAAACCCTGGATGCCTCCCAGCGTTTGGGACATACGGGGTTTCCGGGGGCGGAATGGGTGAGTCCCCGTTTGGATCAGGAGTCTTTCTTTAGGTCCCAGGGCCGGGCCGGGAAAGCATGGATTCGGGTCGATGCACCGCGGTGGTCGGCCTTGTTGGAACAATTGGCAGAGCGTTCTTGGCCCGAACCCGAACGCGTTGATTCCAAAGCATCTTCTTCGTACGTAACCGCTTCCCTTCCCTTGGGTCTGGCTCTGCACACCTTGCCAGCCTATACCGACGGGTGGTTCGAAATGCAGGATTGGTCCTGTCAAGCGTTGGTGGAGCTCTTTCCTCAACAACCCCAGGGGCGTTGGTTGGATGCTTGTGCCGGTGCCGGAGGCAAGACCTTGTTGCTCCATCAAGCCTTTCCGGGCTTGCAATGGTTTGTAACCGATGAACGGGAATCGGCCTTGCAAGAATTATCGCGCCGTTTCCAAAAAGCAGGCTGGCGCAATTATAGCCGGGCGGTGGTGGATTGGACCGAGGTATTTACCCCGGATTTGGGATCCTTTCCGGAGCGATTTGATGGTGTTTTGTTGGATGCTCCTTGCACTGGTTCGGGTTCTTGGCGGAATCAACCCTCCAATCAATTGGGAGCTCCGGTTTCTCCGGAGTCCATGGCGGAGAAACAAGCCATCCTTTTTGGCAGGCTATGGAGCCGTCTCCAAACCGGAGGTTGCATGGTTTACGCCACCTGCTCGGCGTATGCCGCCGAAAACGAGGGTTTGATTCAAAAAATGTTACAAGAACATCCCGGCGCGGTCCTGGAGGAGGATCGATACTTGGATGGAAGCGCTAGGGGTGCCGATGTCTTGTACGCGGCTCGTCTTCGAAAAACGTAACCTTCCTAGGCGGCGCTTCGTATTTCTTTAACGCACTTCGTCTTCCATTGCAGCCTCCAAGGCTTTCAACAAATCTTCCCACAAATCCTCCGGATCTTCGATGCCGATGGACAGTCGGACCAGAGATTCGTCAATACCGTGTTGACGACGCTCCGAAGGATCCACCCCGCTGTGGGTGGTCGACGCTGGATGACAAGCCAGGCTTTCGTTGCTACCCAAAGAAACGGCTAATTGGATGATGCTGAGGGCATTCAAGAATTTCCACGCCTTGGTATGGTCCTCCGGACCCTGGAGCCAAATCGATACCATGGCCCCGGATCCGGGATACTCCAAGCGCTGAATACCTGGATGTTCCCTCAACCGAGGCACGAGGATTTGGGCATTGCGTTGCGTCGCCTCCATGCGCAATTCCACGGTCTCCAGACTCCGCGACAGGAGCCAGGACGTGAAGGGGCTGGCGGTATTGCCTAATTTGTTACGCCAAGATCGAATGCCGCGTATCAGCGTTGCATCTCCCACGCAGGCCCCGCAGACCAAATCGCTGTGACCACTCATGGATTTGGTGGCCGAATAAAGCGACAAATCGGCTCCTTGTTCCAGGGGTTTTTGCCAACAGGGACCCAAATAAGTGTTATCGGCCAGGAGGAGCACCCGTTGTCCGGTGGAACTCCACGCATTTTTGAGCGCGTTGAGATGGTCCCAGGCCCAGATTTGGTTGGTGGGATTGGCCGGGGTCTCCACATAAAGAAGGGCTGGAACGGCTCCGTCCAGATCTTTCAGGACTTGTTCCGCGGTGCTTGATGGCTGCAGGCCGTAGGTTCGTATGCCCCAGGGCTCCAAGAAGTCGCGGATGAATTGGCGGGTTCCACCGTACAAGGGGGTGGTGGTCACCAAAACAGAACCGGGCTTGAGCAGGCTAAGGAGGGAGGTGGTGATGGCCGCCATGCCGCTTTCAAAAGCGAGGGCATCATGCACCCCTTGTTCACCCCCTTCGATAGCCAGCAATTGAGCTTCCACCGTTTCGAGGTTGGGATGACCCAATCGAGCGTAGTTGTAAGGTGCCGGTTCGTGGTAGTGAGGTCGACCCTGTTGCATAGCAAAGGTGGCGGCTCCCGCTTCGGCACTCTCAAAGAGGTAGGTGGATGATGCATAGATTGGCGTCTTGACAGCGCCATGGTCTTTGGGCCTCGGTGTGTCCGGATGGATGAGGCGGGTGCTACGACGTTTCATGGGTCTTATGGATTCAGGCTGTTAATGGTGGATTCGTAGTAAATTTTTCCATCCTGGTTGTGAAATCGGATGAGCATGCTGCGTTTTTTGGTGGGACCACTGAACCGCAGGGTGGCATAGCCTCGGGTTTTGCCCAAAGAGCCGGGGACCCGGTAACGATTGTTTTCCTCATCGGCCTGGTTGTGTACCCCGCTGGTCAGTGGTGAGGAGGTTATTTCGTGAAAAACAACGCCGCCGACCGTCCGCTGGGCCTGTTCGGAATGGTGTCGATCGCCGGTCAAAAAGACCAGGTTGTGAATTTTTTCGTCGGCCAATCGCTGCAGCAGGTAGGCCTGCTCGCAGGGGTAATTGGCAAAGGTCTCGTGCACTGCTTCGCTGTTGAGGACTTGGCTGCCACAGACCACCAGTTTAAAAGGAGCGCGGCTGTATTTGAGGGCTTCCACCAACCAATTGATTTGAGCCTGCCCCAGCATACGCCGATCGCAGGAATCTGCCAGTGCATGGTGCGTTCGATGGTAGCGGTTATCCACCAAAAAAACATCCACATCCCTGATACGAAAGGCCGTGCTGATTCCTTCAAATTCCGGCATACCGTAGGATGGGTTGGTCCAAAACAATTTGAAGGCTTCCAGGCTCTCGCGTTTGAGTGGCCAGCTACCGGTGGCATCGTTGGGACCAAAATCATGATCGTCCCAAACGGCGTAATGAGGGCAGGTGGTCAGCAGGCGCTGCAATTCCGGCAGGGAGCGAAGATGCCGGTACCGATGAATCATCCCCAACAAACTTTCCCAATCGCCCTCCCGAAAATAAACATTGTCTCCCAGCCAAATCATGGCATCGGGTTTCTCCGAAGCCAGGCTTTCAAAGACCTGGTATTGACCACCGTAAGAGGCCGATGGACGATCGTAGGCCGGGTCGTTCACATAGGCGCAGGATCCGATGGCCAGGGTAAAATCAGGGGCTGGGTAGCGATGGACAAAATGAGGTTGGGTCTTGAAGGTTCCGGATGCCACGACCTGGGGACTTTCGATTTCTTCCGATTCCGAGGCGTCATCCGATGAAGCTAAAATTTGGTAACGGTACGTCGCGCCTTCGTGCAGTTGATCCATTTCAAAAAGAGCCGTGTAAGCGGGACCGGGGGTCACCTCCAGGCAACGTGTTCCGCGTTTGGAGGAGACCGAAGAGATCCAGGGCTCCCGGCTGCTATCTGCCGCCTCGCCCTCCAATTGATATTCCAAACAAAGTTGGGCTGGCCCCTTTGTTTGAACCCAAACCGAAGCATAGCGCAGGCCTGCATGACCCAACATGGGTCCGCCCGCCAAGAGGGGGTGTCGTTGAAGGGGTGGCTGGGATCCAGAGGTTTGGGCGGTGGCTGCA
>RFPG01000152.1 GCA_009926245.1 Sphingobacteriia bacterium
AGGCCTCCCTCGGAGGGTGGATGGTAATAATCCGTGCATTGGTAGGCAAAGATGGTTTGATCCTCCAGGGTCAAGAAGCCGTGCGCAAAGCCGGGGGGGATGTAGAACATCCTTCCCTTTTCGGGGCTTAGTTCCAAGCTGAACCAGCGTCCGTAGGTGGGGGAGGAACGGCGAAGATCCACCACAACATCCAAGACCCGGCCTTGAAGGACCCGAACCAATTTGCCCTGGGCATGGGGGGGCGCCTGAAAGTGCAAGCCCCTCAAGATGCCCTTACCGGAAAGGGATTGGTTGTCTTGGACAAAGTCTTCGTGGATACCGTTGGCCGCAAAAAGATCTTTGCGGTAGGTCTCTAAAAAATGACCCCTGGCATCCCCAAAAATCCGGGGATCGATGATGAAAAGACCGGGCAGGGGTCCGGCTTGGAAATCCATAGCGGCTGGTGATCTGGGCAGTGGTTGTTTGGGCGGAGGTTGTTTGGGCGGAGGTTGATTAGACCAAACCCTGCATCACCAGGTAAACCACAGCACCGGCGGTGTAGCCGAGGATGGCCCAAAGGGAAATTTTGCGCAGGTACCAGCCAAACTCAATTTTCTCCATACCCATGACGGCAACCCCAGCTGCAGATCCGATGATCAAACCACTACCACCAACGCCGGCGCAATAGGCCATGAATTGCCACATCCAATGATCCATGGGATACGTTGTCATATCGTACATGCCCTGGCTGGCTGCGACCAAAGGAACATTATCAATAATAGCCGAAAGCATTCCAATCAAGTAAGTAATGATGCGCAGGTCGCCCACCGTTTGGTCCAGCCATGCGGCTGCAGCGGATAGAATATTCGCTGTTTGCAAGGCGGAGATGGCCAAAAGAATTCCGAGGAAGAACAATACACTGGAGGTATCAACTTTGGACAAGGCATGCACGGCGGTGTAAGGTTTGCGCTCCTCTTCGTCCTTGTCGCCATGTAGGAGTTCCGAAACCAACCATAACAATCCCAATCCCAGCAAGATACCAAGGTAAGGGGGGTGGTGCGTGACGGTTTTGAACACGGGTACAAAGAGCAGCGAACCCACACCCAGAAGGAGCATCAGCAAGGATCCTTTGACGCCGCCTTGGTCCTGATTGCTGGTGGTTTGATCAAAGCCTTTGATTTCACCTTTGAGGCTGAACGATAGTACCCCTAGTGGAACAATCAAGCAGACCAACGAAGGAAGGAAAACGGTGGACATGATGGCGCCGGTGCTGATTTGGCCACCGATCCATAACATCGTCGTGGTGACATCCCCAATGGGGGTCCATGCCCCGCCGGCATTGGCGGCGATGATGACCATTCCGGCAAAGAATTTGCGTTGTTCGGCTTCTTTGATCAACTTTCTGAGCAAGGAAACCATGACAATGGAGGTGGTCAGGTTATCCAAAACCGAGGAAAGGAAAAAGGTGATGATGGAGACGATCCAAAGGAGCTTGACGGTATTCTTGGTGGTGATGCGGTCGGTGATAATGCGGAAGCCTTGATGGGCATCCACCAATTCCACAATGGTCATAGCGCCCAAGAGGAAGAAAAGAATTTCGGAGATACTGCCCAGATGGTGGCTCAATTCATGGCCGACAAAGTGCTTGAAATGCTCCTGCAAATTGCCTAAGCCGGCCTCTCCCAAACCGCTCAGGTAAGCGGCGAAGGCGGAGCTGCCCTCAATGCCAGCGGGCATGGGCATCATGACCAGCAGGGTCCAGGCGATGACGGCGGTGAGCAGGGCCGAGGCTGTTTTGTTGATTTTGATGGGGTGCTCCAAAGCAATGGCGGCGTAGCCAAGGACGAAGACCAGAATGAGGGCGGTTACCATGGGTTAAAAATTTTGATGCCCAAAGGTAAAACCCGTTCATTTATTTCGCGTTTTGACTTTATGACGAATTCCAATCAACCCAGCATCGACCGTCTTTTGGCCGATGTAGCGCCCCAAAGGGAGCGCCTTTTGGCCCATCCGCTCTACAAGTCCATCCAAACCCTGGAGCATGTGCAGGTTTTTATGGCCCATCATGCCTTTGCGGTTTGGGACTTTATGTCCTTGGTCAAGGCATTGCAGGTACAATTAACGGGCATGCATCTCCCCTGGAAGCCGGTGGGCGACCCGGAGGTCCGTTACCTAATCAACGAGATTGTATTGGGTGAAGAAAGCGATGAGGACCCGGCCGGGGGTCGTATTTCACATTTTGAATTGTACATACGGGCCATGAAAGAGGCGGGAGTTGAGACCGAGGCATTTGAGCAATATGTCAGGGCATCCGAGGGCCTAGGGGATTTGGGGCCTTCGGAGGGTCTTCCACCCGGTGGCCTTGGATTTAACCAAAACACTTTTGGTCTGATTCAAAGGGCGGAGGTTCATGAACTGGCAGCGGTCTTTACGTTGGGCCGGGAGGATCTTATTCCAGATATGTTCCTTCGGATGGTCGATACCCTGGATCGCGCGATGCCTGGCCGTTTGAGTACGTTCAAGTATTACTTGGAGCGGCATATCGAGGTGGACGGAGAACACCACAAACATTTAGCCTACCGGATGACGGCTTTGGCCTGCGGGAACGATGAGCGTCGCTGGCAAGAGGCGGCAGTGGCGGTGGCCGATGCCATGGAAGCGCGGATTGCTTTGTGGGATGCGGTGATGGCGGCCCTGCCTGCACAGGAATCGTTGACCTAATTTGCCAAAGAAAGCGGGGACCATGAAGGGGCTGTTGGCGTTTTTTGAAGGAGGCCCCGGTGGTTTCAAGGCCGATGACAGCCAGCGTTTGGCATTGCAGACGCTGGAGGATTTTGTGATGAGCGATCAGGAGCGGGGTGTGCAGGTGATCAGTGGGCCGGCCGGTAGCGGTAAAACCTTTATGATGAAGGCGTTGGTCCAATGGATGCAGGCTTTGGAAAGGCCGGTTGTTTTGTTAGCGCCCACGGGGCGGGCGGCCAAGGTTTTGGCCCGGACAACGCGGATGCGGGCCAATACCTTGCATCGTCAATTGTACAGGCCGGTGGAGGAGGCCTTGATGCCGGGACGGGGATTGCGGGTTCGCTTTGAACTCAAATCCATGGAACGGGATGAGCCCTGCGTTTTTGTCGTGGACGAAGCATCGATGATGGGCAACGGAAGCGGAGGGGGTGAGGCTTTGATTGGTGATTTGTTACAACAAGTTTATGATTCTTCTTCTTGGCACAAGATCATTTTGGTTGGTGACCCCTATCAATTGCCTCCCGTGGGGGAGATTGATTCGCCGGCCTTTCGGTCGGAAACCTGGAGTCCATGGGGTTGCACCTTTGGGCAGATACCCTTGGAGGGCCGTTACCGTCAAGGTGCTGATTCGCCGGTTCTTGATTTGGCTTCCAAAATATTGGAATGGATGCGAGAGGCTGCGACGGCGCCCTCTTCTCGTTGGTGGGATGCGTTCTCGGAATGGGTGGAGGATTATGCGGCCGGTGGTTCGGAGGATGATCCCCGTTTAATGAAGGGTATTGGGCTGGCGGTCAAGGATTTTAGGCTACACTATGAGCCCGGTCAGGGAGTTTTTTTGGCCTATTCCAATGCCTGGGTTTCCCGGTTTAACAATCAATACAGGACCTTGGTTCAGCGGAGGACCGGAACCAGGCCCCGTGACGGGGAGCCCTTGTTGGTAGTTCGGAACCAATATTTGGCGGGGGGACAGATGTTGGCCAACGGGGAAGAGGTTCGTTTGCTTCGCAAAGTAGGACGCACCCATCGTCATGCAGGCATGGCTTGGTGCAATGCAGTGCTTGAATGGGTGGGACTTGACGGGGAAGCCCGGGAATTTGAGTCCAAAATTTGTTTGGACCTATTGGATTCAGGTCAGCCCGGACTGAATGCCGCCCAGCAACAGGCTTTGTGGCAGGCGAGGTCCCTGGACAAGGAAGAGGAACGTGATCCGTACATGCAGGCACTGTGGGTGAAGTATCCTTACGCTCAGACGGTTCACAAGGCCCAAGGTGGGGCATGGGCCAGGGTTTATTTGTTGTTAGAAAAGCCGTATTCGTTTCAGGATTCGGTAGGCTATTTGCGGTGGTTGTACACAGCGGTTACCCGTTGTTCGGATCGTTTGGTTCTGGTACAACCGGGGAAATAGGGGTTTAGGCGGGTCTTTTGGGGTGGAGAAAGTGGGTGAGAAGAGCCCCTTCCCGGAGGGATAAATCGGTTACAACGATGGGAATGCCTTGGGCGGTATCGCT
>RFPG01000153.1 GCA_009926245.1 Sphingobacteriia bacterium
ACGAGATACTCGGTTTTGTCTCTCTCAACGGTCATCAAAACGAACGCCTGACGTCGGTAACCTTCCCGGATTTGCCTACCCTGCGCTGCTTAGGGGGCGCGGATGCGGTGGCCGACTTGGTGCAGCGTTTGGAAGTCGAAGAAGTGCTGTTGGCGGCCGAGCCCGAAGATCGGGAACACCTAACCGGCGTCCTTCAGGCCCTGCGCAGCGAGCCGGTCATCCTCAAAATGGTTCCCGTGATGTATGATTTGTTACTTGGAAAAGTAAAAATGCAACAAATCCTGGGTACCGTCCTCATCGAGGTGCATCCCGAGGTCATGCCCGCTTGGCAAACCGCTCTCAAAGTTTTGATGGATAAGTCTGTAGCTTTGGTCGCCTTAGGACTTCTTTCTCCTTTGATGCTGTATTGTATGTTGCGGGTACGCCTGGATTCTCCCGGCCCGGTTCTTTATCGTCAGGAGCGAATCGGGCTCAAAGGCCGTCGCTTTTGGATTCTCAAATTTCGTTCCATGCGCCAACACGCCGAGTTGGATGGCCCCCAGCTTTCTTCGGTGGATGACCCCCGGATCACACCAACGTCCTTGTTGGGGATATGTCCTTGGTGGGTCCCCGACCGGAGCGTAAATTCTACATTGATCAAATTGTTAGCCGAGCCCCTCATTACCGGCACTTGTTGCGAATCAAGCCAGGCCTGACATCTTGGGGCCAGGTTCGTTATGGATACGCTGAGAATGTGGAACAAATGATACAGCGACTCCGCTACGATTTGGTTTATGTGGAGAATCGTTCTTTGTTGGTGGACTTCAAGATTTTAATTTATACCTTTTTGATAATTTTGAGGGGTGAAGGCAAATAACCAACTATTTCAAAACCAGGGCGTGCGGGTTCTCCTTTTGGGGGTTTTGATGGCCTGGACCAACCTATGGTCTACCCAGGCGGCCCGGCTATTGATTCCCATGGACCAGAACCAAAGGGATCATCTCAAAGCCTATGGCATCGCTTACTGGGCCATCGTCCGTGGGATGGATGCCCAGTGGTTGCTCAATTACCGCGGCGGGAGTTTTGCTATGCCGCAGGTGCAGGCCCTCGAAGCCGAATGCCGACTAAGGGGAGTGACCTACGAGGTTCTCGCCGAGAATACCTACAGCGGACTTCTTCAAGAAGTGGCCGACCCTGCCGTTAATATGGAGGTGGTCAAACTCGAAAAAGCCCCCCGGATCGCCGTTTACACTCCTCCCACCAAGCAGCCTTGGGACGACGCGGTGACCATGGCCCTGACCTATGCTGAAATTCCGTACGATAAGGTGTACGATCCCCAGGTCTTGGACGGTCAGCTCCCGATGTACGATTGGTTGCATCTTCACCACGAAGATTTTACGGGGCAATACGGCCGCTTTTATTTTGCCTACCGAAACGCTGCCTGGTACCAAGCCGAGGTCGAGGAAGCGGAACGACTGGCCCAAAGCAGGGGTTTTGCCAAAGTCTCGGCCCTCAAGTCGGCGGTTGCTCAACGGATTCGTGAATTTGTGGCCGGCGGTGGTTTTTTGTTTGCGATGTGTTCGGCCACCGATTCCTACGATATCGCGTTGGCGGCCTTGGGCCTGGACATCTGTGAATCCATGTACGATGGGGACCCGGCCGATCCGTTGGCCCAGGACAAGCTCAACGACGATGCTTGCTTTGCTTTTCGGAATTTCACCCTGACGCCCAATCCGTTGGAATACGAGTTCTCGAATATTGATGTGACCACAACCCGGGGGATGGTCCCGGAGACCGAGGATTTTTTCACGATCTTTGATTTCTCAGCCAAATGGGATGTAGTACCCACCATGCTTTGCCAAAACCATACCCGTTTGATCAAAGGATTTATGGGTCAAACCACGGCTTTTAACAAAGATTTGATCAAGCCCGAAGTCCTGGTCATGGGCGAATCCAAATCCCTGAACGAGGCCCGCTACATTCATGGCAATTTTGGCAAAGGAACCTGGACCTTTTTTGGGGGTCACGACCCCGAAGATTACCAACATCTGGTCGGGGAGCCCCCCACCGAACTGAGCATGTACCCGAATTCACCGGGTTATCGCCTCATTCTTAACAATATTTTGTTTCCAGCGGCCCGCAAAAAGAAACAAAAAACCTAGGCACCCCATGGGCCTCCCAGCGGGAAAGAATCGTTGGTCCTAGTCCCAGAAAGTCCAATCCACCCCGAGGCGCAGTCGTCGATCCCCCAGGGGATAGCCCGGAACCCATTGACCAACACTGTTAGGCCAACCCAGGTTGGCATGTTCCCACCGAACGAAGAGGAGGGTTTGGCGAACTTTGATCCCGGCCAGCAAATCCACCCAGGGGTAGGCCCCAACCTGTCCACGGCTCCCCGCGGTACTTAGGGTCCACAAGCCCAATTCGGGTCGGTAATCCGGGCCGTTGAAGGCGCTCATCCAACGCAGGGCCAGCCCTCCGACCCAAGACCAGCCTTTGGAGGATTTGCGTTGGTAATAAAAACAATCCTCCATGGACCAGAAGGGAACCGCTATCCAGGTGGGGTCGCTGCTCCATTGCAGCAGATGTTGGTATTTCCAATGCCAGCCTTGTTCGCTGCGCCGATTGTACCAGCGGCCCCTCAATTCGAGACGTGCATAGGCCACAGGGCCTGGTTGGCTTTGCATGAGCAGTGCTTTCCCATCGCTGATGGATGAATCATTGCCCAGTCCGTTGAGATTCCAGGCCACCCCGCCGTTCAAAGACCAGCGGTGGCTGCCCGCCATTCTCGGTTCCCAGGTTGTGAGAAGGTTCATCCCGCGGGTTGAGGGTCGTTCGGCAACGTCCCAAGACAAGGCGTTGGTTTGCAGCAGGCGTTGTCGATACGACGGGGGTTCAACCCAAGCCGACCATAGGGTTCGGGTTGGCAACCAGGTCCGTTTTTGTTGGGGAATGATTTCCCATTCCAAGCGCGATGCCAATCCCAAAAATCCGTGGTAGAGTCCCTGCTCCATGCGCAATGTGCTTCCCCCGGGGAAGGCCCACGATGCATGCATCGTCAGACCCTGGTCTCGTCGATCCACGGCCGCAGGCCCGTTGCTAGGCTCGTTGGGTTGGGTGGTCCCGCTGTAGTAACGCCAATGGGACCAAGTGAGCGCCACTTGCAGGGTTCCCCACGTTGTGTTACGAGATAGCCCCAGTTCCTGACTCCATTGCCGCAAAGCGGTGCTATCGGACGCCGAACTGCTATCCCGCAAGGCGCCGGGGTTGGTATAAAAACCTAGGTTTTGGCCCACCCGTCCGTCCCGGAAACCCCAACGCAGGGTCTCGAAACCCATGCGATGAAAGGCCTGCCAGCCGTTGTTGTATTTGAAATCGTTGCGCAGGCTCCACCGTTGCATCCCGTTTTGGGAGGCGGCATCGCCCAAGCGCACCCCCAGGTTCAGGGGATTGTATCCCGCCGACAGCGGAGCAGTGGTGGAGGAGGTCCCTCCGTTTTCGTTCCAATCAATTCCCATGATACGCCCTTCCAGCCAAACAAAATGCTGACCCGGAGCAAGCGTACCGCCGGCGTACAGATCCGTCGCACGGGATTTCCCCCCGGATCGCTGCAAAAATCCATCGTGGGTGAGCGATCGAAAGCGAGCACCGGCGCGCAGTCCGGGACCCAATCGTTGATGGTGCTCCAATCCTAGGGTTTGTAAATTGTTACCGCCAGCCCCAAAGGCCAGTCGGGTCCATGGCTTGGGATGAGTCGGGATTTTTAGTTCTTGGTCGGCATCCATCGAACCGGGCCAAGGCCCCCACCATCGATCACGGGCGGTTTTGGGAGACCATGCAAGGGGCACCCACGGGTATCCCTCCCCTCCGGTGTGCAGGCGACTGCTTTCAGGTCCCGAAACGGTCCCCATCATCAACGGGACCAGAACCAATGAATCGTATTCCAAGGTGTCGATCTGCGTCCAGGCCCAGCGTAGGCGGGCCGTATCCAAACAAAGGGCTTTGAATTCATTCGACCCTTGCGTTTTTTGGGCCAGGGCAGGCCTCCAACCAAGGACCATCCCCAGCATGCCTGCCAATACAAATCCTGCCAACCATCGGGTTGGCTTTTGGAGGCCCGAACAGCTTAGATGCGATCCTTGCATTGGCCCACAAAGGCGTTCAGGTGCTGCACCAACAGGCGACGATCCCGCTCCGGAAATTCAATTTGAATGGGGATAT
>RFPG01000154.1 GCA_009926245.1 Sphingobacteriia bacterium
TATTACCTCGTACGAATTCCCCTTATTTTACTTTCCTACATCCTGGCCCAGCTCGAAGGGTTGAGGCCCGAACTTCATTATTACGGTTTGGTTATTGACCACATCTCCGAAGACTCGGTGATTCAGGGTGCCGGATGGTCCGGTGGTTCGACCATCGGCGCTTATTTCATCGGCCCCCTCTTGTTTGCTTTTGCTGCTTTCTACCTTTTGCAACGTTGGGAGTATTTATGGTTGAACGGGATATCCCTTGGATTGATCATTTGGACTAGCTTGCACGGCTTTAGTCGTTTGTTGTGCGGTGCCGTCGCCGGCGTTTTTATTCCCAAATATGTGGGGCAGGTCTTTATCGCCACCGGAATCAGTCTGGGCGTTCGGGTTTTGTTAGGGATCGCGGCCTTTGGTCTCTTTCTAGCAGTGGCCCGTTTCTTCCTACCTCCTCTTTTGTTCAACGGACGCGAACAAAGGGTCGCCGAAGACGAAGATTCTCGGGGTGAATTTGTCCGATACTCCCTCTTTCTTCCTTGGCTTTTGAGTTCCTCCTTCATCGCCCTCATTCACGGGATAAGAGGTCATTATTACGAAGTCATCGTACAGTTTTTATTAGGTCTGGTGGTCCTGCATATTTACCATCAGTTCCGCCCCCAAAAACCCGAGTACAATGTACCCATCCCCGAACAAGGTCGACCTCGTGTTGATTTCCGGCTTTGGGTCGCGACGGCTTCGGTCTTTCTTTTGATTCTTATCTTGTTTTTTTAAGAGGCCCGTGGCCTATCACCCTTTTTTCGTTCACCCTTTTACCTGATTCGATTTCATCCTGTCCCTCGCGATTTACCTATGACCACCCAGCCCCTAGAATCCATCCGTTCCGGAACCTATGCCCTGATTGATGTTCGCACCACCGACGAATTTCAACAAGACCATATCGAAGGCAGCATCCATATTCCCCACCAAGAAATCCTGGATCACAGCGAACGCATCGCCCAGTTGCCAGAACCTCGCTTCCTCTATTGTCGCAGCGGAGCCCGCAGTGCCCTGGCCATGCAAATGCTCCAACAATGCGGAGTTACCGAGCTGTTTAATGCAGGAGGCATCGAAGATATGCGGGAATTGTTGCGAGACGCTGCACTTTAACCCAAGCCGCCGGCCCATCGCAGGGCCTTGGTTCCAAATCGCTCTTTGATGCGGTCCAAGGTCTTGTGCAGCGCATCTTCCTCGGTAGGATCCCCGAACAAATCCAGCTGAGCCCCCACCCTGCTCAATTCACTTAGGCGCAGGCCCACCAAACGAACCCGCATTCGCCGGGTGTACAGGCGTTCAAACAAGGTACAGGCACTGTCCATCAGCACCCGGTCCGATGCCGTGTAAGGAATCTTTTGTTGCCTGCTGACCGTCTCAAAATCAGCGTAACGAAGGCGAATCGTCAGGCATCCGCCAACCAAACCCTGCGTACGCAGCTCGTGACCCAGGCCTTCGGCGAGGGAGCGGAGCTTGGTTTTGAGGAAGGAAGGATCGGCGCTATCCTGATCAAAGGTTCGTTCAGCTGAGATGGATTTTTGTTCGCGGTAAGGGAGAATCGGCTGATGATCCACCCCCCTAGCTTTCTCCCAAAGCGTCACGCCGTTCTTTCCAAAAAGCCGAACCAGGTACTCGCAGGGAACTTCTTGCAATTGATGAATCCGGCCCAAACCCAGCTCTTCCAACTGAGAGGACCAAACGGGGCCCACCATCGGGATTTTTCGAACCGGGAGCGGAGCCAAAAACCGAGCCTCGTCCCCGTTCCGAACACAATATTGATTATCCGGCTTGGCCTGACCGGTCGCCACCTTGGAAACAGTTTTGTTCACCGACAGACCCAACGAAGAAGGAAGCCCTGTTTCGCGGGTGATGCGGCGGCGCAGCTCCGAAGCCAAGCGCAGACAACCCAGATACTTGTCCATTCCACTCAAATCAGCGTAAAATTCATCCACCGAAGCCTTCTCTACGACGGGCAATGTCTCCTGAATCAACGCGGTAACCATCCGGCTGTATTCCCCGTATTGCTCGGAATGACCACGTACCAAAACAGCCTCGGGGCATAACCTCAACGCCATCCGTACGGGCATCCCCGACGAAACCCCCATGGACCGCGCTTCGTAACTGCAGGACGAAACCACCGCCCGGTCACCTCCTCCCCCAATAATCAGAGGTTGGCCCCTCAATCGACTGTCCAAGAGTCGCTCGACCGATACAAAAAACGTATCCAGATCCAAATGCAAAACACAACGTGCTCCTTCAAAGGCTCTGGATTCGTCCCCAAAAAAGAAACCGGGCTCAGGCGGCAAAGGAGGCAGATTCAAGAGAGACATACGCCCGCTTGTGCATGGATGAAACTTCGACAAAACGATAATCGTACTCTTCACGAAGGATACCGCTCAGGCGGTAAATCCCTCGACCCTTCCAAGGCCATGACTTCCACTGGGGCGGAAAATGCACCGTATCCACCCAAGAACCCGACGGATCCCTCCAGGTCCCGAAAGCCATCCGCTCACCCCGAACCGTACGCACAGTCCGAATATGCACCGCATAAAGATCCAGGCTCACCACGGTCCCCGTCGGTATCGTCGCATCCCAAGCCAGGGGGGAACCGTAACCGGACCGGTCGACCAAATCAAAGGGAGAAACCAGCGGAAAACCCAGCAATTCCATTTCGTCGTACGCCTGACGAATCCGATCCAACGGCAGCGAACCGACCCCATCGACCGAACCTTGGACTGCTGAGGGTAACACAAAAGGTTGAAGGGGTTCCGCTTCGAATAAAACCGAAGACCCGGAACGGGACCCCTGAACTCCGCTGCTATAAAACAAACGCAGAGCCCACAGAGCCAAGGATCGCGTAGGCTGCAGGCAACCCAGCGCCCCAACCCTCCATAACAAAAGAGACTGCTCCAAACCCAGCCCCGAACGCCGGCAGAAATCTTCGACACCACGGTAGAGTCCACCGCTGCTTCGAGCCTTGAGGATGCCCTGAACACTGCGTTCCTCCAACCCGCGAATCCAAGCCAAACCCAAACGCAAGCAAGAACCCTCCAGCGAAACAGCGGCCGTGCTGTATTGAACACAGGGTCCCTCCACCACGGCCCCCAAACGTCGGGCCTCCTCCAAATACTCTTCGGCGCTGTAAAATCCGCCACCGTTGTTCAATACCGCCACCATATAAGCCAAGGGGGCATAAGCCTTCAGATAGAGGCATTGATAACTTTCGACCGCGTACGATGCCGAATGACCCTTGGCAAAAGCATATCCTGCAAAACCGGCCATCTGCCTCCAAAGCTCACGGGCCAAAACCTCTCCGTGACCCAACCCAACGGCCCCGGACACAAAACGTTGCTCCAAATCCTGCAGTTCGGTCAAACCCCGGTGCTTGCCACTCATGGAACGCCTCAAGACATCGGCCTCGGCCAAATTCAACCCCCCCAAAACATGCGCCACCCGGATAACATCTTCCTGGTAAACCATCACCCCGTGGGTTTCCGGTAACAAATTCCGTAGCGCTTCCGGTGCATCCAAACGCAGTTCGGGACAACGCTCCCTCTCGATATAAACCCGCATCATACCCGATGAGGATACCCCAGGACGAATGACCGAACTCGCCGCCACCAAACCCAGGTAATGGTGAACCCGTAGTTTGATTAATAACATGCGCATCGCCGGAGATTCAATATAAAAGCACCCCACGCTCTTGCTTTGCTCCAACAAAGAACGAACCCTTGCATTGCGCTTCAGGCGATGGACATCCCTCAAAATTCGAGTCAACCCCTCGCGTCGAATCGGCCCCATCATCCCCAAAGTGTCTTTGATTTTGGCCAAACCCCGCTGGCTGAGCAAATCAAATTTGTGAAACCCCAGATCCTCGGCCGAATGCATGTCCAGCAGAGCCGTAGGAAAGCCTTTGGGAGGAAAAAAACAAGCGGTGTAACGTTCCACCGGAAAATCCGTAATCAGTACACCGCCGGCATGTATGCTATGATGAGAAGGCATCCCCTGCAGACGGTCGGCATAATGCAAAACCAAACGGCCCGTACGATCCAACACCCCGCGATCTGCACCCCGCATACCTGCCAAAGCTTCGATCTCATCACCGGGAAGACCAAAAACCTTGCCCAATTCACGGACCGCCGAACGATGCTGATAACAAACATGGGTTCCCAAAAGAGCCACGTG
>RFPG01000155.1 GCA_009926245.1 Sphingobacteriia bacterium
CCAACCCCTGGTCCGCGTTGGCCAAAAAGTAAGCGGTGGCGAAACCTACCTTGCCTCCTGGTAACAAACCCTCCGTTTCGGGGAATCGCACCCTGCTTCGGATCATCTTTGGGACCACGCTCATCGACATGATGGGCATAGGGCTCATTATCCCGGTAGTGACACCGCTGATCTTGGACCCCAACCGAAACCTTTTGGATCCCTCCACCCCTTTTGGGGATCGAACCCTGGTTTTGGGTTTTTTGTTAAGCAGTTTCAGCCTGGCTCAGTTCCTGGGTTCCGGTCTTCTGGGTAGTCTTTCCGATCGCCACGGTCGCAAGCCGGTCCTCTTTTGGACGGTGGCCGGCACCATGGCTTCGTACCTGGTTTTTGGGGCCGGGATTCTCATGGAATCCTTGCCTCTGCTTTTTGGGGGACGCCTGATGCTGGGTTTTTGTTCAGGAAACCTGGCGGTGACTTTTTCGGCGATTGCGGATTTGAGTTCGCCGGAAGAAAAGAGTCGAAATTTTGGGATGGTTGGTGCGGCATTTGGGATTGGCTTTGTCTTGGGGCCCTTTTTGGGGGGCTTGCTTTCGGATCCCCTAAACCATCCCGCATTGGGATACGAAACGCCCTTTTGGGCAGCTGCGATCCTGAGTGCTTTGAACCTTTGGATGATACGTCGCTATTTCAAAGAAACCCTGGCCCAACGAACCCACCGTCCCCTGCGTTTGGGGGATGGCGTTCGACAAATTCGAACCGCTTTTGGTCACCCAACGCTGCGACGATTGTTCTTGGTTTCGTTTCTGATGGTCTTTGGATTCAATTTTTTTTCGCAGTACCTGCAGGTGTACATGATTGAGCGCTTTGATTATCGGCAGCGCGATATCGGGAACCTCTTTGGCTACCTGGGTTTGTGGATTGCGGTAACCCAAGGGGGTTTGCTCCGCCCTGTCTCGGCTCGTTTCAAGCCAGAGAGCATCCTTCGAGTCAGTTTACCGGTCCTGGCCCTGGGGTTTTTGGGGATTTTGTGGCCAACAGAAGCCGTTTGGCTTTATGCCATCCTCCCTTTGGTCAGCTTGGGTCAGGGTTTTAGCTCCCCCAACTTGCTTTCCCTGGTCTCCAACCGGGCCGATTCTTCCGTTCAAGGTGAAATTTTGGGCATCAATCAGTCGGTGAATTCCTTTGCTCAATTGCTGCCTCCCTTGATCGGAGGGGTGGTGGTGGCTTGGGACCTCCGAGCCCCCATGATCGCTGCGGGTGTTTTTGTATTGCTAGCATGGCTAACTTTAGCAAGCATCAAAAGCCCGCGCCTTGGAACTACACCATCCCGTTGAACCCGGCTCCCCTGTTTGGCTGACCATGAACTTGGTTCTGGTGGCCGCTCTTTTTGGGATCCTCCACCTGAGCAAAACCTGGAATGAAGGGCAAATTCGCCGCTTTGGTCGGGTTCTGGCCGTGATCCTCTTGGGCAATTTGCTCCTTCGTCAAGGGGTCTTGGCTTGGACCGGCGAATGGAAGGCCCATAACAGCCTGCCTCTGCAGATGTGTTCCTTTTCGGTCATATGGGCGGCGATAACGCTTTGGACCGGCCACCCGTTGGTTTATGAGTTCTTGTTGTTTTGGGGAGCAGGGGCCCTCCACTCCTTTTTGACCCCCGAATTGGACGACGGCAACAGCCTCTACAACCATATCGAATACACCATCAGCCATGCGGGTATTTTGGTGGCGGGTTTGTTTGCCACGGTGCGGATGGGCCTCAAACCACGCCGGCGCAGTTGGCTGAAAATCTTTGGATACACCCAGTTGGTTTTGCCGGTGATGGGTACCGTCAATTATTTGTTAGGATCCAATTACATGTACCTAGCCGAGCGGCCCTTGGTGGACAACCCATTTCTGATTGGACCCTGGCCTTGGTACCTGCTTGGAATGGAATTTGCAGTCCTCCTGCATTTTGTGTTATTTTACAACCTCCACCGTTGGCTTGCGGCTCGGTCTGAACGGCTGCGGGCATCCTGGTCCAACGAATCTTCACCACTCGTCGAACGGTAAGCTGCGAGGCTCGCTGAAAGGTCGGCTGCGGGCGATTTAATTCCCAGCCTCGCTCTTGGGGTCTTCCAAAGGTTGTTCTTTGGATTTGGACTTGCTGGTCTTTTTGGTATCTTTCCCCGACTTTTTGGAGGCAGGTTTTTTGGCGGGGGCCTTCTTGACCGGTGGCTTTTTGATTTTCTTGGGCTTGGGGGGCACGATGCGTCGCAGCTCGGATCCCTTGGCATCCGGAGCGGGACCGCTTACCAATTCGTTTTCCCATCCAAAAATTCGTTCGGTTCTAGAAACCCTCGTTGGATACACATCCAATTGGTTGGTGACATAGTGATGCTTGCCTCGGTTGAGATAGCATTCATTGCCGACCGTGCTGCCACTAAAACGGGTTTCCCCTTTGCGCACAAAGTAGACAACGCAATACGGATGGTCGGTGAGATCCTCCGGGGTCATGGATTCAAAAGGCCTCAAATTCTTGTATTCACCGGTATAATCGGCGAACTGATCGAGGGTATAAACCTTGGCCTCGTAACGTCCGGTGGTATAATCTTTGAACCGATAAATACGTTGCGATACCACTTGTCCAGGAGGGGATTGAAATTCTTCGTACATCCAGACGGCATCCGAGAAATAATTTTCCCATATTTTGACCATGTGGCTTTCGACCGGTGCAGCGGTGGTGTCAACCCTTGTTTGTTTGGTGTTATCAAAATCCCCGGTGAGCCACTGGGTAAGCAGGGTGAGTTCTTTGGTGTAGCGGGCCTTGGGGGGCTTGGTCCCACCTTTGCGTCCTTCGGAAGCAGCGTTGCCCATCCATGGTGCCAAGCTCAGCAGCGCGGTGATCAACCAAAGGGCTAAAGGAGAAAGCAAGCGCCCGTTCGAGGCATGGTGTCGAACTAGTGGACGACGGTTCAAGGATTGAGACGCAAGGGTACCAGCGATGAGTAAATTCATTGGGTCAAGGACTTGTATAATTTAATGAACATTTACGCTCCAATTTACGATTAAAAAGGTCCCTTGGACCCGGTACGCGTTCAAAAATTACAAGGCGACGTGGCGAGGCTCTTGAGCAAAAGAGCTTCCTTGTTCTGCAATTCCCCAAAAAATCCTTTGTGTAAAAATCCACGAACTTTGTGAATAATTGCGGGGAAATATTCTCAATTTTTGAGTACCGAAAAAGCCAACCCCCTGGGAAGGCTTTTTTGGCCTAACAGACTAATTTCTTACCCCATGACTGAACCCATTCTCGTAGAGAATAAAGATCGCTTTGTCCTTTTTCCAATCCAGCACAGCGATATCTGGAACTTTTACAAAAAGGCGGAAGCCAGTTTTTGGACGGCCGAAGAAATCGACCTTGCTCAGGATCTGACCGACTGGGAAAACAAGCTCAACGCCGACGAGAAGCATTTCGTCAAGCACGTGCTGGCCTTCTTTGCCGCCAGTGACGGCATTGTCAACGAAAACTTGGCCATCAACTTCTTGAACGAGGTCCAATACCCCGAAGCCCGTTGCTTCTATGGTTTTCAGATTATGATGGAGAACATCCATTCCGAGACCTATTCCCTGCTGATTGACACCTACATCAAGGACCCTGCCGAAAAGAATTACCTTTTTCACGCCATTGACCACATGGATTGCGTCCGCAAGAAGGCCGATTGGGCCTTGCGTTGGATCAGCCAAGGCTCTTTTGCCGAGCGACTCATTGCCTTTGCGGCGGTGGAGGGAATCTTCTTCTCCGGATCGTTTTGCAGCATTTTCTGGCTCAAGAAGCGGGGACTCATGCCCGGTCTGACCTTCTCCAACGAATTGATCAGCCGTGATGAGGGCCTGCACCGAGACTTTGCGGCCCTGTTGTACACCCGTCACCTCACCAGCCAGCTCGATCCGGCCCAGGTTCGCCAAATCGTTTCCAACGCCGTCGAAATCGAGAAGGAATTTGTCACCGACGCCTTGCCTGTCCGGTTGATTGGGATGAACGCCGACCTGATGTGTCAATACATTGAGTACGTAGCCGACCACTTGATGGGCGTCTTGGGGCTACCCAAGATTTACAACGCGACCAATCCCTTTGACTTTATGGAGCTTATTTCCATGGAAGGCAAAACCAATTTCTTCGAAAAAAGAGTGGGTGAGTACCAAAAGGCGGGCGTTTCCGCCGAGCGCAGCCAGCAAAGC
>RFPG01000156.1 GCA_009926245.1 Sphingobacteriia bacterium
GATTTGTAAAAATCAATATGCCGCTGCTGGGTACCAGCGCGTTTGTAGGCCCTTGGCAGAAAGGTGTTATGGGTTGGATCGTAAATCGGAATAATGTCGCGACCGGCTTCGACATAGTTGTTGGGCCCTTTGCGGTATTTCATGGGTCCTTCTTCTTGATCGACCACTTCGGCTGTGAAATAAGGCCCCGTTAACAAAGGGCGATCGCCGTATTGTTCACGGTTGATATAGGATAACAACGAAAAAATATCCGAAGGTTTGTTCATGTTGATCGAGGGATCGGCATGGGAGCGGATCACGATCATGCTGTAAGAGGAATACCCGATGACCACAAAGGCGGTACCCAGCAGGAGTTGGTTCAAAAGGACCCTGCCCGTGCGGTGGGTATGGGCGATACCCCAAGCAAGGCCACCCCCAAATAGAAGGGCAAAAGCCCAGTTTCCTGATCCAAAAGGCAGCCCCATGCTGTTGACGGCCAAAAGCTCAAACTTGGAGGCCAGGGTGGGCAATCCGGGGATAATTCCGTACTGAACCAAAGCCAGGACACCGACCGATGCCAATAGACTTACCAAGACACCGCGCGGTGTGGGTGTGTTATGGCGCAGGTAGACCACCAAGCAAATGGCTGGAATCGCTAATAAATTCAACAAGTGGACACCGATGGACAGGCCCATTAAATAGGCAATCAACAACAGCCAACGATCGGCAAAAGGCTCATCGGCAACGCGCTCCCACTTCAAGACCGCCCAGAAAACAACCGCTGTGAAGAACGAAGAGTAGGCATAAACCTCCCCTTCGACGGCTGAGAACCAAAAAGAATCCGAAAAAGTATAAGCCAGCGCACCCACCAAGCCGGAACCCATCACCAACCAAAGGGAGGAACCGGTCAGTTCTTGTTGTTCTTTTTCAACTATTTTTCGACCCAAGGCCGTAATCGTCCAAAACAAAAAGAGAATGGTGAACCCGGAGGTGAGGCCGCTCAAAAAGTTGACCGACCAAGCGACGTTTTCGGGGCTACCGGCTAATAGCGTAAAAAGGCGGCCCGTTAGCATAAAGAAAGGGGCCCCGGGGGGGTGCATAACCTGCAATTTGAAACAGGCCGAAATAAATTCACCGCAGTCCCAAAACGAGGTTGTGGGTTCCAGGGTAAGGGTGTAAACAGCCGTCGCAAAGGCAAAAACCAACCATCCCAAGAGGTTGTTAATTTTCTGGTAGCTCATTTCTCTTCAATTTAGCCCCGAAAATAGGGATAAATGCATTGAATCGGGCTATATTTGCCCTCCGTTTACGGACCTTGACGGCCCCTAAAAGCCTCTGAGTCTGTCCAAACGGGAACCAAGCTGGCCGATGGTGTAATTGGCAACACGTCTGATTTTGGTTCAGAAGAGTCTAGGTTCGAGACCTAGTCGGCCAACAAAAAGGGCTGCCCGAAGGCAGCCCTTTTGATTTTCTAGCGTTATCGCGTTCGCTCATGGGCATCGCGGTCGCCACTGGCGTCGCGTTCGCTCATGGGCATCGCGGTTGTTGATCGCCGAATCTCCTCGGAGGGGATCCGTCAACAACCAACGCCCTCTGCCTAGTAGCGGTACATTTCGGTTTTGAAAGGACCGTTTAGGCCGACACCGATATAATCGGCTTGTTCGTTGCTCAGGATTTCCAGTTCGGCTCCGACCTTCGAGAGATGAAGAGCCGCGACCTTTTCGTCCAGATGCTTGGGGAGGACATACACCTGGTTGCTGTAATTTCCAGAATTGCTCCACAATTCCATTTGAGCCAAGGTTTGGTTGGTAAACGAGTTGGACATCACAAAGCTTGGGTGTCCCATGGCGCAACCAAGGTTGACCAGACGGCCTTCGGCTAGAATGATGATCTCGCGACCGTCAATGGTATAAACATCGACCTGAGGCTTGACCGTGTACTTGGAATCGCCATGGTTTTTGTTCAACCAGGCCATGTCAATTTCGTTGTCAAAGTGACCGATGTTGCAGACAATGGTTTTGTCTTTCATCTTACGAAAGTGCCTATCGGTCACGATGTTACAATTTCCAGTGGCCGTGACAACCATATCAACGCGATCGATAACACTATCCAAGCGTTGAACCTGATAACCGTCCATGGCGGCTTGCAAAGCGCAGATAGGATCAATCTCTGTAACAATAACACGAGCACCGGCGCCGCGAAGACTTTCGGCGGTTCCTTTGCCGACATCTCCGTAACCACAGACGACGGCTACTTTGCCAGCCATCATAACATCCGTTGCACGACGGATCGCATCAACGGCCGATTCGCGACAACCGTACTTGTTGTCAAATTTGGATTTGGTAACGGAATCGTTCACATTAATGGCGGGAACCGGCAGGGTGCCTTCACGCATCCGCTTGTAGAGGCGGGCTACACCGGTGGTGGTTTCTTCGGAGATACCACGGATGTTGGCAACCATTTCGGGGTAACGATCCAATACCACATTGGTCAAATCTCCACCGTCGTCCAGGATCATGTTCAGAGGCTGTCCGCCCTCAAAAGCATGCAGCGTTTGTTCAATGCACCATTCGTATTCTTCTTCGGTCATGCCCTTCCAGGCGTAGACCGGGATTCCGGCAGCAGCGATGGCAGCAGCGGCATGGTCCTGGGTCGAAAAAATATTGCAGGAGGACCAGCTGACTTCGGCGCCGAGTTCCTTGAGGGTTTCGATCAAAACGGCGGTCTGAATGGTCATGTGCAGGCAGCCGGCAATGCGGGCGCCCTTAAGGGGCTTGGTAGGACCGAATTCCTCACGCAAGGCCATCAGGCCCGGCATTTCGGCTTCCGCCAGACGAATTTCTTTGCGACCCCATTCGGCGAGGGTTATGTCTTTGACTTTATATTGAGCAACAGCGCTTTCCATAGTTTTTGGTTTGGGCCGCAAATATACGATGCCTGGGGTGGTAGCGTTGTATTTTTGCAATCGAAGACCGAGACACCCCGTCGGGGCCGTGGGTCTTCTTTCCTTAACCTCTAATTTTCGATCCGATGCCTTATCCCGAATTTATGGTCGCGCCCATGCGCAGAGAACTCACCGACCTTGGTTTTGAAGAACTGCGAACCCCTGAACAGGTTCAGGATTTTGTGAATCGCAAGGATGACCTGGCCTTGGTGGTGGTGAATTCGGTTTGCGGATGCGCGGCGGCCAATGCCCGACCCGGTATCCGCAAAGCCTTGGAACATGCTTCCGCTCCCAAAGCCCGGGTAACGGTTTTTGCGGGCATGGAGACCGATGCTGTTGACGAAATGCGAACGCATTTTCTACCTTACCCTCCCTCTTCCCCCTGCATTGCCTTGTTCAAAGGCGGACAAATGGTTCACCTCATCGAGAGGGGCGGTATAGAGGGGCACAGTGCCGATGCGATCGCGGATCGCCTCCAAGCCATGTTCGTAGAGGTTGCCTAAAAGGGCGTTCTGCCTGAAAGGGCGCTCTCGATGCTTGGCTCCCCCATCATGAGGGCTCAAAGCATGGCCCAAAGCGCCACGCCCATACCCCCGTTTTAGCGGGCCGGTAACTCGTATTTCTCGCTGAATTTGCGGTAAAGCACTTTTTGTTTATCGTCCAGGTTCACTCGGCGGCCATCCACAAAGGCATGGGTCGGATTGTTTCCTCTCATGTCCAAGGCATCCCCCGCGGACAGGAAGAGAGTGGCGCTTTTGCCCACTTCGAGGCTACCATACCGTTGGTCGATGCCCAAAATGCGGGCAGCGTCCAGGGTCAGGGCTTGAAGGGCCCGCAGGGTATCCAATCCAAAACCAACAGCGTGACCGGCTTGGTAAGGTAAGTTTCGCTGATTCCAAGCCCCCTCCATGCTGAACCCAAAGCGAATGCCGGCGCGGGCCAAGCGGGCTGGAGCATCGTAGGCCGAGTACACAGGGTCCCCGTCACGGTTTGGGAGTCGGTGTACCTTGGGCAGAATCAAATCGATTTTTTGGGCGGCCAACCAATCTTGAATTTGATCGGCTTCTTCGGCCCCAACCAATACGGGCTTGAGGTCCCAACGTGCAAAAAATTCAACGGCGGCCACCATCCCTTTGGCATCCCCAACCCGAACATAGACCTTGGTTTGGCCGTTCCATAACCCGCTGGCCGAGGCCAGTTTGAGGTTGATAGGCCGCTGATTCCCGGATGGGTCGTTGTTTGGGTTTTGGAGGTGGTAAT
>RFPG01000157.1 GCA_009926245.1 Sphingobacteriia bacterium
AAGGAGGGCCTGTTCCACCTGGGAGGGCTGAGCGACCTCGACGGCCAGACGGAGTCCCCGTCGTTGGGTCAGTTCCCTGACCCAAACCAGCCCCTCGGCCCCCACCCCTTCGAAGCGGTCCGGCCTGGTCCGTGGTTTCCAAATCCCCGCCCGCACCAAATCCGGGGCCAGAGGGGCCAGGCCGTCGAGGGTCGCCTCAAAACGTTCGGGTGTTTCGGCTGAACAGGGACCTGCCACCAAAAAGGGCCTCACCCCAAGGTCCGGCTGAGCCTTGGGAAAAAAGGCAGGTTCGGATTTCACCAAGGTGGGATCCGGATTCACCGGGACAAGTTCGGGAGGTTGCAAGGGGCGCGTTGTTGGTGGGTAGGAAGAAAAACGGAACCAGAAACAAAAGGGTATACCGAATCACAAAGAAACAAAGAATTAACCAAAAGGTTGAAAAGGCCTCTTGCCCAGATTTGGACACTTATTTTTGCCCTGTGCCTTTACCCCAGGAAGCCCCCCTCTATTCCCCGGCCTACAGCCGTCTGAGCTCGGTCGACCTCCGAAGAAAGCTTTGGCTCTTTGGGTTGATGAACCAAGGACGGATCGTTCAAGTTCTGGGGGACTTGGCCAACCTTGCCTTGCGTTGGGGACTGCCCATACAGGGCCTTGTTCGAGCCACCATTTTCCGGCAATTCTGCGGGGGTGAAAACCTTCACCAATGCACAAGAACCATTGAAGAATTGGCCTCTTCGTCGATCGGCAGCATTCCCGATTATTCGGTCGAAGGCCAAGACAGCGAACAGGCCATGGATCGTTGCCTTCAGACCTTGCTTGAAGGCCTCGCCTTTGCAGCCCGAAACCCCCATACGCCCCTCTTTGTTTTTAAGGTCAGCGGTCTGGTATCATCAACGGCCCTTCACCAACTGGCCGAAGGAAGGCCCCTGAATACAGTGGTCCAAGAACAAGCCCGGCGAGGCCGGGAACGGGTGGACACTTTGCTGCAGAAGGCCCACGAGCTCCAATGCTCTATCATGGTGGATGCCGAAGAAAGCTGGATCCAAGACCCCATCGACCAATGGACCATGGAGGCCATGTCGCGTTACAATATAGACAAACCCATTGTTATCAACACCTTACAAATGTACCGTTGGGATCGCCTGGATTATCTTAAACAGGCTTTGCAACTGGCCGATGAACAAGGGTTTGTACCCGCCTTCAAAGTGGTTCGAGGAGCCTATATGGAAAAAGAAAGGGAAAGGGCTCGCTCCATGGCCTATCCAGACCCAATCCAACCGACCAAAGCCGCCACTGATCGCGATTTTAACGAGGCAACCCAACTTTTGCTCCAACACCCCAAGGCCTTTTTGTGCCTAGGGACCCACAACCGCCCTAGCTGTGTCCTGGCTTCGGTACAAATGAATGACCTGGGCTGGGCACCGAACAACCCACGTATCCTCTACGCCCAACTCCTAGGCATGAGCGATCGCCTAACAGGGGAATTGGCCGATGCCGGTTACCGGGTGGCCAAGTACCTCCCCTACGGTCCGGTGAAGGAGGTTCTGCCCTATTTGTTACGCAGAGCCAAGGAAAACTCCTCGGCGGCTGGGGAAATTTCAAGAGAATATGCCCAACTCCTTTTGGAGCAAAAAAGGCGACGCAACCTCAACGCTGCAAATCAAACCAATTCCGCCGACGCGTAAGGCGTAGATCCTGCAGCATCTTGCCTTTGGCATTCAAGGTAAAGGTGTACGATCGATAAGTTCCAAAGGGGACCAGATTGATGCTCATTTCCCAACAATGCAAATCCCTGTAAATATTTAACACTGTGGGAGTTAATTTCCGACTCTGCAAATCAATTCCTGAATTGTAAGCCAATTTCCATTGCTTGGTCAGGCTGAGATCCCCGCTAAAAGTCAAGGCCTGTATCCATTGTTGCCCAACGGGCGCTAGGGCCTGATAGGATAGGTTGTAATTGAAATTCAAACGAAATGGAACCGTCCAATCCACAAACATGCGGTAACCATAACGCTGAAAATCATCCCACAAGGTTGAATCCCCCCGGTCCCGTAACAAAACAGGCCATGCCCCGGAACGAAGAGGTGGCTCAACGGTCGAGCGCCCACCCCATCCACCACTCAGGGTCAGCGATGCTTGGTTGAGTCGGAAGGGCTTCCACCAGGTATCCTCCGCCAACCAACGCTGGACTAAACGTTGGGATGAATCCCGGCTGTAAACATCCCAGACCCCCGAAAACAACAAACTAAAGCGCTCCCCAAATTGACTCCGTCCTCCCCACTGAACCGGCGCCATATGCAATGAATCAGCTCGAAAATTGTAGGACGAGCCCAACCGAAACGAATCAAAAATCTTGCGTCGAACCAAGACCTCTCCACTATCGCTTCGGGTCCTGACTTTGTATTCCAAATTGTTATCAATGCTCCAATTGAGCAGAGCCGAGGAGCCAGCACCCGCAACACCGAAACCAAATCCATTATAGGGGCTGTAATTCAAGGTCTTGCCCGTTGAATCCACCTGAACCGTCTGATAAAAACCAAAGCGCGATGCCGTAAAATCAGGCCTCCATCCCAGGCTGATTTGCGGATTCATCACATGACGTATGGCTGCCAGGCGCCCTTTGCGGAATTGAACCAAACCATAAAGACGCGTATTCAACAAAAGGGAGGCCTGGTACTCGTAATTCCTGTAAAAACCTTGCTCGGTATCTGCAACCGCTTTCCCCAACACCGGATTGTACGCCAACACCGCCCGACGATTGGTCCAACGCTCCTGGTAAGAAAATCCCGGCGTTAATTGTACATAATTAAAAAGTTTGAACGAAGAGGTGCTCACGGGAATGTTATGCAGGATTCCTGCATCAAGGGCCCGCAGGGCCGAAGTAGGATTAAGCAAAGAATCCACCATATTCACGGAGGACCGCAGGTTGGACTGGTAGGTTAAGCCGATTTTTTCGTACCAACGTTCGCTAACAATGCTTCGTTTGGCCTTAAACGGCTGAATTCTAGCCATGTTGAGGTTGCCTTCTGGTAAATTGAGCTGAACCCGACCCGTTTGGGTGTTTTGGGAATGACGGGCTGCCAGGTTGACCTGCAAGGGTTTACCGGGAAAAATCCGGCTATAGCTCACCGATGAATTGAGCTGATTGTTCAAAAAATCCGTTGTTGAAGGGGAATTGTTACGAAGATAATTGCTGGTACCTGCCTGGACCGAAGCCGAAAAGCGACGATACGGGTGAGCGCGCTGGTCTTGACTGTGTTGCCAATTGATCATGAAGTCCCTTTGACGGCTAAAATCCTTGGCCTTGGGATCGCCCGATTGAAGATTGCTCCAATTGATGCTGAGACGACCGGTGGATTTGTAACGTTGGTTATAACCCAAGGCCGGGTTGATTCGCCAACCGCCGTAGGCATAGATATCCCCGCGCACGCTGAGATCGGCATGCGGGCCCAACGGCCAATAGTACCCCCCATTCCTTAGAAAAAACCCAAATTGCGGGGAATTCCCGTATTCCGGAAAGAGGACCCCAGCCTTTTGCCCTTTCATCAATGGAATCACCGCAAATGGCAAACCAATGGGCAGAGGAATCCCCAAGGCGACCAATCGGGAGGGTCCGGTGACAATCCTCCGGTCCGGAATGAGCTTGGCCTTTCCCAATTCAAGGTAAAAATGCGGGTGCCGCGTATCGGAACAGGTGGTAAAAAGGGTGTTCCGAACATACATGTCCCCCGATGTATCCCGCTGAACCCTTCGGCCAATGACATAGGCTTCGCCCTCGCGGGTTACGAGTTCGGAAATTTTGCCACGACCGGCGACCAAATCGTATTCCATGGAATCAGCCACAAAGCGCTGATTGCCGTCCGCAAAAGTCGGCGTATCCACCGCGTGGCCCAGGCTATCCTTGAGGGGCAAGGCCCGGAGTTTGCGGGTTTTCCAATTTTGATAGGCTTGACCGGATTGGAGCTCCATGGTCCCAAAGCGGATTTTGACTTTGCCCATGAGATGGGCCTGCCCGGACCCAAAATCCACGGTCAAGGAATCCGCTGCTTCGTAATAAACCGTTTCGGCCAGGGAACCACCTGGGGAACGCTCGTTCACCGCCCCCGTATCCAATCCAGAAAAAGCGTGAGGATTTTCCACCGTAACAGCCCCAACGTTACCCACCGAGGCTAGGGCCC
>RFPG01000158.1 GCA_009926245.1 Sphingobacteriia bacterium
TGGGGGTGCGTTCTGCTTATTTCCTTGAGGTTGAAGAGGAGGATGAATTGCCTAGGGCCTTGGAAACGGCCGATGAGCTCACACTCGGAAATTTTATGTTTTTGGGCGGTGGAAGTAATGTTTTGTTTTGCGGTGATTACAAAGGCGCTGTGATCCGCCTGGCTTTTGGCGGCCTACAATACCATGAAACCGGACGCAACCAGGTCTTGGTGGAAGCAGGGGCCGGTGTGAGTTGGCATGACCTCGTCACCTATACGACCCAAAAAGGTTGGTGGGGTTTGGAAAACCTGGCCTTGATACCAGGTTCAGTAGGTGCTGCGCCCATTCAGAACATTGGGGCCTACGGTGTGGAGCAGGGGGATTGTTTTGATAGTTTGAGCGGCCTGCCTTTGAACGGTCCGCCCATTTCCTACTCCAAGGAAACTTGTGTCTTCGGTTATCGAAACTCTATTTTCAAACAGGAGCTCAAAAACAATTTTGTGATTACCAGGGTGCGTTACCTTTTGAGCACCCAACCCAGACCTCGCTTGGAATACCAGGATCTAAAACTTCGATTTGAAAAGTCGATGGCTCAGGCGTCGGAGCATCATCCAAGTTCCGATGAAATAGCCAAGGCCGTTGCAGACATTCGTCGTTCCAAACTGCCTGACCCGGCGCAGATAGGCAATGCCGGAAGTTTTTTTAAGAATCCGATTTTGACCAAGGAGCAGGCCGAATCTTTGAAGAATTTGCATCCAAGCATGCCTTTGTTTGTGCCCAAAACAGAGAACGATACTGGGAGCGAGTTCAAAACTTCGGCCGCTTGGTTGATTGAGCAATGCGGATGGAAAGGGCATCGTCGGGGTGCGATTGGGGTATCAGAAACCCATGCCTTGGTTCTTGTCCATTACGGTGGCGGGAAAGGCGAAGACTTGTGGCAGCTGGCGCAGGATATTCGCTCATCCGTTGCGATGGAATTTGGCATCGACTTGGAACCAGAGGTCAATCCGGTCCTTTAGTCGATTTGAATGTCCTTTAGTTGATTTGAATTAGGAATCCAACAAATACAATCCTTGGGGATTGATGCGGACCCTTACGCCGAGGGGAAGGGGGTAATTGCGAAGGCCGTGTCCAAAGGGTAGGCCGAACAAAACCGGCGCGCCAAGGTCTCGGGTTCGTTCGTAGGCAATACCGATTGGTTCCTGGCCATGGGGCACGGCATGGTCCTTGATGTCGGTAAAATCACCCAACAAAATAGCTTTGACTTTGTCAAGATGACCGCTACGCCGCAAGGCCAACCACATGCGATCCAGATGGTAGCGGTATTCATCAATGTCTTCGGCCAAAAGGATGAGGTCACGGTGGACAGGCAAGGAATTGGATCCTAACAAACTATAGATCACCGATAAATTTCCTCCGTAGAGGTAGCCTTCCACGGTGTTGGAGGATGGTTTGCCAGTCGGCCAGCCAAACATGGGGGCTGTTGGTTGGTTATGACCGCTAAGTATGCTAGGAGCCTGTGGTGATTCTGCTTGGTTGGCAAAGGCAATGTAGGGGATACCAGGTTGGCGGAAACCACCCTGCAGCAGGGCCAAGGTGAGCTCCCAGCTTTGGATTCCCCATTCGGTGGTGTTGAATTGAAAGGGCATGGGGCCGTGGAGGCCGGCAACCCTGGTATGGGCCAGTGCATGATTCAGAATCGCTGTGGAATCGCTGTAACCACAAAGCCATTTGGGAGAACGGCGAAGGGCCGACCAATCCACCAGGTCCAAAATCCGTGCCGCACCGTAGCCACCGCGGGCCATGAAAAGGGCCCCTATATCGTACGATTCAGAAAGCCCTGAAGGTCAGCCGCTCTTTCTTCATCCGTTCCGGCCAATTGGTGTTTGAATTGGCCAATGCTAAGACCGACTTCGACTTCGAAGCCTCGGCCTTCCATCCATTCAACCCATGCCCTGATTTGATCGTATTCCACGCCTCTGGAAGGCGCGACCAATCCAACGGTGTCACCCTTGCGCAAAAAGGGCGGGACCAAAAAGGAGACGTTTGGGGCCGGCATTGGATTCCGGAGGTTTGGTTTAGGTTCGGCTTCTTTGCAGATGGCACTCAAAGAGTAAAATGCCACCGGCCACCGAAACATTTAATGAACCAATGGACTTGGCTCGTGCTGGCATAGGTATACGAAGCAAGGCATCGCAGCGCCGTAGGGTATCCGGGCTGAGTCCCTGGTCTTCCGCTCCCAAAACCAAAGCCAGGGGTCCTGAAAGGTCTTGATCACGGCCCAAGTCTTTGCCTTTTTCGCTGGCTCCCATAATTCGGAATCCGCTATTGGCCAGGTAACGCAGGGCATCCGGCAAGGAAAGGGTCCGGCAAACCGGTAACAATTCCAAGGCACCTGCGCTGGCCTTGATGGCATCGGGCGTGACTTGGGCATTGTCCAGGCCGGGAATCAACAAAGCATCCGCTCCCAAGCACCAAGCGGATCGGGCCAGGGCCCCCAAATTGCGGACATCCGTGATCCCATCGCTGACCACCAAAAGCGGAGACTGCCCTTGGTCAAAGGCCGATTGGACCCATTCTTCCAGGGCATGGTAGGCAATCGGCGATGCTTGGGCCACAATTCCTTGATGATTGCCGGGACACAGCTGTTGCAATTTCTCAGGTGGAACTTCCTGAACGGGCACCATGCGTTGCCTGGCTTCGCGAAGCAAACCGAGCACAGCCGGATCCTTTTTGCCACGCTGAACCCATATGCGATTGATTTCTTGGCCTGAATCCAAGAGAACTTCGACAGCATGCACCCCTGGGCGCAGATCGGCCGAAGATTTAAAACCTCCCCCGCTACGGCCCCTGTACCCTCGGTCTCTGATCATAAGGATCTAGGAGCCCAGGGCTGTAAGGCGCTTCTGGAAACCTTCGGCCAAGGAACCTTGACCAAAACTTTGCGACAAGCGGACCATTTCATTCATCACCGCCCTTGCGGCTTGTTCATCCCTTTCGTAGAAGCTTCGTTGTTCACCTCGTAGCGAAGCAAAATAAATCGCTTCGGATTCGTAAGTGTCAAAAAACTGCTTGGCCAGGCGATTGGCCTTGGCTGAAGCCCCCGCACGGTGATAAAACTCCACCATTTGATAATTGTAGGGGAGGTAGGTGATTTTGTGGTTCGGCATTTCGGTATCGCACAAATCCAGAACTCGAATGGCATCCTCGTTGCGACCAGTCAAAAGAAGATTCTCAACCAAGCGCATTGCGTTGCTGCGCAGATTGATGGTCATTCGGTTGGTTTCAGGGTCAATATAAATCTCTTCCTTCATCCGACCCCAGCGGAATTTCTTGGTGAAATTTTCAAGCATGATATCCACGGCCGTTTGGGATGGCATGCCTTGATTGGCAGGAACCCGGAACGGAGTCAGGCGATAAACCAAACCCTCCAGGCGGAAATAATCTTCGAGACCCAGGTATTGTTCGGAGCCCATGGAAACCGTCCAGCAAACCGGTCTTTTCCAGCGATTTTGAGCCAACAAGTCCATGATAATCAAGTCATTCTTCATAACCCCATTGCGGGCAAAAGTCCATTCAATTCTTGACGGAACACGAGATGAATCGGATGTTGTAACAGCACCCTGTGCCATAGCGTTTTGAAGATTCACCGGAAGCGAGAAGTTCTGAGTAGGGAAATAATTGATCATGGTCCCGCTCTGGGTTGGGAGTTTGGCCGAAGGATCGTCGCTCGCCATGAATTGGACCAATTGCTCTAGGTCGTAATGACCTTGGAGTTTGCGGTCAAAAAACGGCAGGTAATCCCGAGTACCCATAGCAATTTTGTCTTGAGCGATGCTCAGGGGGATGGCCTCGCTTTGGTTCATGCTCTTACGCAGATGGTCAATATACCAATCCGTTCCCAACAAGCTTAGGTTAACAACACGCACATCGGAGCGGATTCCTTCGACTTCTTGGGCATACCACAAGGGATAGGTATCGTTATCACCCATGGTAAAGAGAATCGCGTTGGGTGGGCAGGATTCCAAATAATTCACAGCAATATCCCGGGCGGTGTATTTACCAGAACGATCGTGGTCATCCCAGTTCTGAGCGCCCATGATGGCGGGAATCCCTAGACCAGCAACAACAGCCAACGGTGCCGCAAGAGCAGGGCTCAAGCGGCTCCCAACCAAACGACCCAGCGCCA
>RFPG01000159.1 GCA_009926245.1 Sphingobacteriia bacterium
CCGCTTTCTGGCCTCGACCCGCCCATCATACCCATGACCCGCTCTACTCTGCCGCGCCCGCCGCCTCCTGGCCCTCGGGCTCCAACGAAGCATTGAAATCCACCCGCCCTTGCAGCACAAGGAACCAACGCAGGGCCTTCCGCATATCACTGACATAAACCCGGTCCGCATCGTATTGGGGCAGCGCTTGCTTGAACAAAGCCACCAATGAATCTTCGCTGGACACGGCCTCCATGATCGCGGCCTCGGTCATGCCCATTTGGTGGAGATTTTGGAACACATCCCACAACGGAACTTGATCCTCTTGGGTGTAGATCGCGATTTCGGCCAGTGCCGCCACTTTGCTTTGGGCGGGGGCATGCCAACGGCGTGGGTTTGTTTCGAGGCTCTCCAACAAATAACCTTGCTTGGAGGTGGTTAGAACACGGTGCAAACCGCTGGTTCCGCTGATTTGAACAATTTTGTCAAGGGGATGAGGCATCAGTTTTGGGGATTGGCTTTGTAAAAGTTAAGTTGATCCATGGCCTCAAGATAAAGGCGGCGGAATTCTTCGCGTTCTTTCAGGAGGGTTTGGGCTTGTTCAGGTGTCAAAAAGAAAGGGTTGTCTGGGTGGAGGGGTTCCTTGGGATACAGGTCCGAAAGGTCCATGTGTAACAAAGCTTCGATGACTCGAAGGCGGTGTGCGGGCCAAACTTCTCTTTCAAACAAGTTGTAAAGGGTAGCTCGCTGTACCTTAAGGTGTTTTGCAACATGAGAAATACTTATACCGCTTTCTTTGATTTTTTGACTGATGGTTTGTCCTGCGTGCTTCATGTTAACCAAAATCGGAAACACTCTTTGGCAGGAACTATGCAAATATGTATTCAAATCAAACATAAACGCCCACGTTTCCTATCTAAAACCCTCTAAAAACGTCAAAATAGGCCTTATTTGAAATCTTATAGGGTCTCTTTTCAAAACCCAGAAAGGACGCTCATTTTAGTAAGGCCGTGCATCGATTTGGTCCACGTAATAGACCAAGGCACGGTTGGCCACTCGGTGTCCACCGCGGGTGGGGTATTGGCCCCCAAAGTACCAATCTCCTCGATGACCTGGACAGGCGGTATGCAAATCCTCCAAGCGCTGGTAGACCACTTTGATTGGGAAAGCCAAACCAGCCGGCGTGATGAGACGGGCAATTTCCTCCTCCAAATCCCGGTCACTGACCAAGGCGTAAAGGCCCTGCAAGCGGTTGGACAGGGGATGCTCGGTGAGCTCCAAGTCGGCCCGCGCTTCGCGGGTCGCTGCTTGCAGATGATCTTCCAAGCCCCTTTGACGAATCAGGTTCATCAGAGCCTGAAAAGCGATAAAATCCCCCAAGCGACTCATGTCGATTCCATAACAATCGGGGTAACGGATGGTCGGCGCCGAACTCACCACCACCAAGAGCCGAGGTTGAAGACCGCCCAAAATCGAAACGATGCTTTCACGCAGCGTCGTTCCGCGGACAATGGAATCATCCATCACCACCAAGGCATCCCTTCCTTGTTCCAAGATGCCGGAAGTCGTGTCGTAAACATGGCGCACCAAATCGTTGCGTTGGTGATCGTCGGTAATAAAAGTGCGGAGCTTGGCGTCTTTGATAGCCGCTTTTTCGACCCGGGGACGCCTCTGCATGAGGCGTATAAATTCTTGGTAATCATCTCCTTGCCTAGAACGGAGGGATTCGGGATCCAGACGGTGAAGGGCCTCGGTTCTGGCTTTTTGGAGATGCATTTCGAGCCCTTGCAACATGCCCAGAAACGCCGATTCGGCGGTATTCGGGATATAGCTAAAAACAGTGTTATCCAGATCTCCGTCAATGGCTTCCAGGATTTGAGGGACCAATAATTCGCCGAGTTTTTTGCGTTCGCGGTAGATCAGCGGGTCGTTTCCTCGCGAAAAGTAAATCCGTTCAAAGGAGCAAGCCGCCAAAGGAGCCTCCTCAAAAACCCGGTGCAATCCATAGGTCCCATCCGCCCGGATAATCAAGGCATGGCCCGCGGGGATTTCCTGAATTTGGTCAGGGGAGATTCCCAGGGCCGTGGCCATCGCCGGTCTTTCGGACGCGGCAACCACCACCTCGTCGTTGGCAAACCAGTACGCGGGCCGAATCCCATGTGCATCCCTCAAAACAAAGGCATCTCCATGGCCCAAAAGACCGGCCATGGCAAAACCCCCATCCCAATCCCGGGACGCTTTGCGCAGTACCCGGATCAGGTCCAGTTGACGGCCCACCTCCGCCTCCAAGGCCGTACGGTCCGTTAGGCCGGGTTCGCTACTCAATTGCTGACTCAGTTCCCGATGCGCTTCGTCCAGGTAATGCCCGATATTTTCCATCACGGTGACGGTATCCGACATTTCTTTGGGGTGTTGGCCCAAATGCACCAACTTTTCGAAGAGCCGGTCCACATTGGTTAGGTTAAAATTCCCGGCCAAAACCAAATTACGGCTTCGGTAATTGTGCTGCCTCAAAAAGGGATGACAGGCCTCCAGGCTGTTTTTGCCATGGGTTCCGTAGCGCAGATGCCCCAAAAGCAGTTCGCCCAAATAAGGCAGCATGGCCTGCAGGCGGTCTGGGTCTTGTTCAAAATCCTCTCCTCGAACCCCGGCCTCCTGGAAATTCCGGTAAATCCTTTCGAAAATATCCTTGAGGGGTTGGGAGGCCACCGATCGGGCCCGGCTGATGTAGCGGGTCCCCGGGGGTACCTGCAATTTGATGGTCGCAACGCCGGCGCCGTCCTGTCCCCGGTTGTGCTGCTTCTCCATGAGGAGGTAGAGTTTCTGAAGCCCGTAATAAGGGTTACCGTATTGGCGTTGATAATACGAAATCGGTTTGCGCAATCGAAGCAGGGCAATACCGCACTCGTGACCAATAGAATCGCTCATAAAGAAAGTTGATGATGAACCGGAAGAAGGAGGGGCGAATGCACGGCCAAAACTACACGATTCCGCCCATGCACCCGCCTTTTGGACCCGAACCCGGCGGTTTTTTTGCGTAGATTCGCCCGTATTCCATGAGCCCTCGAACCTTGATCCGTGCATTCCTCCTCTTGGCTTCGGGCCTGGGATGGTTCTTTTCGGCCGGCGCAGGCACCCTTCGGCCGGTGGAGGACCCGGAACTCGCCGTGGGCCAATGGAGGACCCACCTCCCCCTCAACAAAGTATCTTGTGTTGAGAAAGTCGGAACCCGGGTTTACGCCGGTTGCACCGGGGGAATTTTTGTTTTTGATACCGAAGACGGTTCGTTGGAGCGAATCACCCGCGTTAACGGATTGAACGACGTCGAAGTTGCCGTCCTAAGTTATTCCCAAGCGTACCAAACCCTGATCGTGGGCTATGCCAACGGGAACCTGGACTTGTACCGAAACGGGCAATGGGTGGCTTTGGATGCCGTTCTCAAAGCCAATCTGCCGGTCGGCAAAAAAATCCGCTCCATCCATCAGGCTGGACGCTATGCTTACTTGTGTTATGGATTTGGAATCGTTGAATTGGATTTGGCCAAAACCGAAATCCGAAGCACGTTTATAATTGGGCCTGGAGGCCGTTACCTAGGGGTCCATGCCTTGGTAGCCCAAGACTCATTTTGGTACGCAGCCACCGACAGTGGACTCTACCGAGCACGTCAGGATGCTCCTAATCTTCAGAGCTTTGAATTTTGGCAAAGGGATACGGCTTGGGGAACCCAAAAGATCCCTGGCCTGGCTTTGTATCGAGATAGCTTGGTGACTTTTCGTCGAGATTCTTTGATTTTTTACAAAGACGGGGGACATCGTTCTTTCGTCATCAATCCAGGGGTGGATAATGTTTTTGTGGGGGTCTCCGGGGGCCAGTTGTTGGTGGTCAATACCTTTCGAACCGTTCGACTGGATGCCAACTTGGCGCTCTCCAATTACCCTATTCCCGACGGGGTGGTTTCGCCTTCGATGGCCATTTACGATGGATACCAAGTATGGATGGGCGATCGGGGCGGAGGGCTGTTTCGTTTTACTCCTTGGGAAACCTATCGTTATCAACCCGAAGGTCCTTCCACCGATAAGGTATTTCAATTGCGGGCCCATGCCCGGGGTACGGCGTTGGCAGGCGGAGCCTATAGCAGCGTTTTTGGAAACACTTTTGACC
>RFPG01000160.1 GCA_009926245.1 Sphingobacteriia bacterium
GCTCAAAGACAAAGCCCCAAGGCAAATCGGTCGGTTCCCCAACGATTTCGGAATTGAACAAATTTCCCAAGCGAATGAGGGCCCCTGCCAGCGCAACCACGACCACCACGCGGTCCAAGAGCCACAAAAAACCTACTTGAGGGTTTTTGCGGGTAAAAAGCCAAACGGCGATTGGAATACAGATGGCGGCCCCGTGACTTGCCAGCCCGCCTTGCCAAATTTTGATCATTTCCAGGGGATGGCTCAGATAATAAGCAGGTTCGTAAAAGAGACAGTGACCCAAGCGGGCCCCTAGAATGGTCCCGACACCGACATAGAGGGCCAGGTCGTCCAGGAGTCGAGGGTCTTTGCCATGGCGAACAAAAATCTTCTGAAGGATGTAATAACCAAAGACAAAACCGGACATAAACAGCAGCCCATACCAACGGACAGGCAGAAGGCCGGGAAATAATTCGGGTTCAGGACTCCAAGGGATCGCAAGGTAAATCATAGGAATAAATCCAAAAATAGGCAAGGAGGGGTTGTAATTTTGCTCCAACCAATCATCCTCGTTCCTCAAACCTTCCTTATGAATTCACAACCCATTTCTTGTAACCGCAAGAGCCTTGCATTCTGTGCATCTACAGTTCTTTTGCTCTTCGTATTCATCGGCTTTGCCCAGAACACATCGGCCCAGGCAACCCAGGGAATTACCCAAAACCCGTGGTCCAAATTAACCTCCAAGTTGACCCATGAGTGGCGTACGTTCAGCCCCGCTCAACCCTTGTTTATGTCCAAGAATCGGAGGGTGAGCGGTCAACTCCATCGCCCATTAGGGCGCACCTCGGCTGCGGCCAACCCGGACTCGGTTCTTATGGATGAATACATGGGGGGTGGTTTATTCGAGCCGGCCTTTAATTACCGACTGGTCCGTAACAGCGCCGGCAAATTAACCCAGGCTCGTCTATGGACCCCTCCCAGCCCACCGTTGCCCGCTTTGCCGGTTGGTCAAGCGGTGATGAATTATACCGCTCAAGGACAATTGTTGCAGGTTTCTTTTTTTGAAAATTTACCCACCACCGTGGAGACTTTTCGTTTGATGCAACCGGTCGATAGCCGTGGTAATTGCACCTCTGTGCGGTACATGGAGGACGATGGAAACGGAAATTTGGCCTTGTTCATGGGCGATTCCATCGCCTTTACCTATATGGGCAATGCAGTGACAGGCTTTGTCTATCGAACCTACAACGGGGACCTATCCCAATGGGAGCCTTCGTTGCGTGCTTCGGCCGTGACCTCCGCAGCCAACGGGTCCCCGACCTCCTTTGATCTTGAATTTTGGGATGATCTTTCCGGAACTTGGTCTCCACTAAAATTCCGCTACAGTAATTTGTCGTGGGACTTGGGATTCGGTTCTTGGATGCAGAGCCTCGGCGAATATGTGGTGGCGGCCGAAGATCTCATTGCGCCCGAAGGCATCATGGATTTGCACCGCCTCAGTCCTTCCGGCCCAACGGAACCGACTCGCTTTTTGGTGCAGATGGTAACGGGTCCCTTGTTGACCCCGATGTTTCGTCGGAATTCCCTCAGTACCGGGGGTGTACTACAGCAGTTCACGGACCAAGAAATCGACAGCGCTAACCAATGGTTTTCAACCACCCGTACCCTCTTGGCATGGAATGCTGGAGTCCTGGGCAGTATCACCGTTCAGGATAGTACGAGTGGATCCTGGGTGAATGATATTCGTGATAGCCGTACCTATACCTCCAACGGTGATTTGCAAGTTCAAAAGAACGAGGAATTCGTTTCTGGTCAAGGTTGGATAACAGATTCAGGATCGGAAGCTCTCATCACCTACAATCCCAGCAATGCGAGCCGTATCACCTCTTGGATTCGCAAGGAATACGATTCATTCGCAGGCGCATGGGACAGCGTTGCACGGTATACTTTGTTCTACAATACGGTATCATCGACTTGCCCTACCTGCCTAACATCCGATCGCTGGTCGGTTTATCCCAATCCCATCGCCCATCAATTTGAGGTTCAGGGGTTGAAAGCGGGTGCTCAACTTAGGGTCACCGATGCCTGCGGTCGCCAGATGCATCTTGGTGGGGTCGCCGAAGGCGACGCTTCTTTGCGGGTTGACTGTTCGACTTGGGCTCCGGGTTGGTACCTTCTTCAACAAATCGAAGCCGATGGACGCGTTTCGGTTTACCGCTTGCTCAAGCCATAAGGCTTGAATAGCCGGATGCCGTAAGGCTCGATTTCCAAATCTTCTTTGAGGTAGGCGGTGCTTCCGTCCCTTATATTCTCATAGGACTTGAGGCGATAAGCGGTCGGAACCTTGGTGAGGAGGGTTTTGTTTCGGGTATTGACAACGCAAAGGATGGCTTCATCGCCTTGACCACGGAGAGACCACCAGCAGTCTTTGTCTTCGGGACGCAAACGGACAAAATCCCCGCTTTGGTAGGCCTTTTCAATACGGAAGATGGCGCCATAGTCCCTGTAAAAATCCAGAATATCTGGATTCCGATCGTAGCGAATAGGGCTACGCTCAAAGATGTTCTGCTTGAGTGGGTGACCGACTTCTTGACCGTTGTAAACCAAAGGTATGCTAACCGGTTGTTGGCTAATAACATAAGCAGCCATCGCGGCCTGGTCCGAACCAAAGACCTTGGCAGGAACCTGATCCCACGATGTTTCATCGTGGTTCGTAACAAAACGCATCACTCTGCCCAGGCCTCCAGCGGCTTGAGCGGCTTGGCTGTTTTCTGCTGTCCAGGCCGAGTCCAATCCCCGCAGCGATGCCCCTTGAAAAACCCCTTTGAGTCGGTGATAGAAATCCCAGCCGTAGGTTGAATTGAAGCCGTATCGATAAAATTCTGGGCCGTTGGCCTCGGCTAACATGAACAAGGGTCGGTGACGACGGAGCCTTTGGATGCAGGTGCTCCACCAATCACCCGGTACCATCATGGCTACATCGCAACGAAAACCATCGACATGGAATTCTTGGACCCAGTATTCCATTTCGGCGATCATGGCCTCGCGAAGCTCGGGGTGATCAAAGTTGAGATCTGCAACATCGGTCCAGTCATCGTTGGGCGGAAGGATTTTGCCGCTTGCATCCCGGGTGTACCATTCGGGGTGGGATTGGGTCCAAGGGTGGTCAAAGGCGGTGTGATTGGCCACCCAATCCAGGATGACGCGGAGGCCCCGACGGTGGCATTCCCGGATCAGGACACGAAAATCTTGTTCGTTGCCAAATTCCGGATTGATTTTTCGGTAATCTTGAACGGAATAGGGGGATCCAAAGGTGCCTTTGCGGTTCACCTGACCCACTGGGTGGATGGGCATCAACCAAAGCGTGTTAAATCCCAGGCTTTGAATATGGTCCAGCCCACTATATAGACCCTTGATGCTTCCTTCGTTGCTGAAGTTTCGTAGATAAACTTGATAAATGCGTATTTCGGAAGGGTCCAAGGCCGGGTGGACCGTGCTATCAGCGCGGGGACTTTTTTGGGCGGACAGCGAGCCTTGAAACAAGAACAAGAGCAGGAGAAGCGTGTTACGAAGGATTTTCATGGTTGATTGTTAACGTTAAGAGTTCATCAAGAGGTTAATGAGGTCCGAAAGTAAGAGAAAAGGCCGAAGTACGACCCGCCAGTGTCTGTGGAAAGGTGGTGAATTCCATGCGGATACGCTTGGTTTCAACTGCGATTCCCCAACGAAAACCGCTTCCACCTGTGCGCTCTGGAAAGGACCAGTCGGCCCTCGAAAGTGCCTGGTAGCCAGCCCTTAGGCGTAAATACTTGCCAAGGTTGATCTCGGTCCCCAGGACCAGGTGCAAAAACAATTCTTGACTTGCGGCGGATAGGGCCGATTCTCGAAGGGTATCGGAATCGTTCAAGGAAAAGACTCTGTTCTGGAAGGGGTCGTTGGGATCTTGGTAACGCAAGGACCAGTTTTCGAGGTGTTGTAAACCGAGCGTCCACCGAAGAGGAAGATGGGCCAACGCTTGGGTTGTTATCAAGGAGACTCTTCGAGGAACCAATCGTTGACCTATGCTTCCAGGCAAATAATCGCGAAAAACCAAGGTTAAATCATCCATCAAAAGGGCGTAGGCTCTCTTTTGTTCAGGGTCCTCGTAACGCAAAGCAAGG
>RFPG01000017.1 GCA_009926245.1 Sphingobacteriia bacterium
CGTGGTCCGTATTCTAACTGCCGGTGTCCCGGTGATGGGGCATTTGGGTCTGACCCCCCAGTCCATCTACAAGTTTGGAACCTATTCGGTGAGGGCCCGCGAGGACGAGGAGGCCGAACGCCTTTTGGAAGACGCCCTGGCCTTGCAAGAGGCCGGTTGTTTTGGGTTGGTGCTCGAGAAAATCCCCTCTAAACTCGCCCAAAAAGTGGCGTCCACCTTGAGCATTCCGGTTATCGGCATCGGTGCTGGATCGGGGGTGGATGGGCAGGTCCTGGTGATGCACGATATGTTGGGTTTGAACAGTGAGTTTTCACCCCGCTTTTTACGTCGTTACCTTCAATTGGACGGTCTTGTCACCGAAGCAGTTCAGTCGTACATCCGCGATGTACGTTCCGGTGACTTTCCATCCCCTTCCGAACAATACTAATCGTTTTTCGAAATTCTTCGAAAACTCCCAACCCACCATTCTCCCATGCATTGGCACGTCTTGTTTGAAGACAATCATTTAATCGCGGTTTTCAAGCCCGCCGGCATGCTCACTCAGCCGGACCCCGGGGGAGACCCGGATCTTTTTTCGCTGGTGCGCGAGGATTTGGCGATTCGTCATCAAAAAAAAGGCGAGGCCTTTATGGGGGTGGTGCATCGAATCGACCGACCGGTTTCGGGGCTGGTCCTTTTTGCCAAGACATCCAAGGCACTTGAAAGAATGAACAAACTTTTTCGGGAGCGTTTGGTCCGCAAAACCTACCTGGCCTTGGTGCGGGACAAGGTCAACAGGGAAACCGGGACTCTCCGACATTTTCTCAAAAAGAACCACGAGAAAAACCGTGTGCAAGCCCACGATTACGAGGTTAGGGATTCCAAAGAGGCCGTTCTGGACTACACTCTCTTGGCTCATTTGCGCGGGCAGTCCCTTCTCAAAGTTCACCCCCTCACCGGACGTCCCCACCAGATCCGGGCTCAATTGGCAGCCATGGGTCATCCGATTGCGGGGGATGTCAAATACGGATACCCAGTTGCCCTCAAGGACCATTCCATCGCCCTGCATTCGTACGGTTTGGCCTTTGAACATCCCGTTGGGGGTCAGCCTATGTATTTATTCTGTCCCTTGCCGGCTCTGCCTTTGTGGAAAGAATCAAGCCAAGTGCTTGATAGCCTCCCGGCGGGTGAGCGCAGGTAATTGGGGATGGCTTTGCACAAAAGTTAACACGGTTTCTGGTTCCTGTCGGGCGTATTGACGAAGGGCCCAACCCATGGCTTTGGCCAAAAAGAACTCCTTGGTTACCGCTTTTTCCAAACACATTTTGGATAAAAGATCAAAGCGGGTCTGTTCCCGAAAATCCAGTTGTAGAATGAACGCAGAGCGTTGCATCCATAGGTTGGGGTGGGCGTGCAGTTCGGCGAGAACCTGTTCAAGCAGAGGGTTCTTGGGGGCCGACCTGCGTCCGGTGGAGGTTTTTTGGTTGAGAAGGTACCAACCCAAGGCCTTCGGGGCCAGCCAATCCACGGTGTCCCACCAACTCTTGGATTGAATCCAACCGTACACGCGTTCAATCCAACCATCCCCCCAAAGCTCTCGGTATCGAAGGGCCAGTTCCATGGCAGTGTACTGGAATTCTCGTTCGGGTTCTTTCCATAATACGTCGATGAGCGATGCCAGGATGGAAGAATCCATGGGTTCCCCCTTCGATGCCGCTTGGGTTTCTTGAAGGCCTTCCCAAAGGCGTATTTGATGTTGGCGGCGGATTGCTTGGGGCCAGCCCAAAAAAACAAAACGATGCCGCATATACGCCGACATAGGAATCGCCTTGTCGGGTTCGCCCAGTGTTTTGCTTTGGCGAATCCAATCCAAGGTAAGGGTGAGGTACGCGCTGCCCTTTTTCAAGGTTCCAGCAATTCGATATGTTGGGACTGTACGTGATGACCCCCAAAGCGGGAGGCTTGCTGGTCAAAACGATGAGGGTCTTCGGTGGTGAAATACTGAATCGTGCCGCCCCGTGTCAAGGCAGCGCTCAGGTCGGGATGACGCTGGAGGTAAAGGGCGAGGGCTTGGGCCACCAAGGGACCTTGCTCAAAAATTCGCATGTTTTTTGGTAACAAATCCCGAATTAATGGGGCCAGCAAAGGATAATGGGTGCAGCCCAAAATCACGGCATCCATGGCCGGTGCCTTGGCACAGAGTTCGTTCAAATCAGCCTGTACGATGGCATGGGCCACCGGGCCTTGGAGGATGCCCTCCTCGATCAAAGGAACCCAAAGGGGACAAGCCTGGGTATACAGTGTTATTTCAGGAAAAAAGTGTTCAATTTCGGTTGTGTAAGAGCCGGATTCAACGGTGCCTCGGGTGGCTAACAAGCCCAGGTGACCGCTTTGGGTGAATGTGCCGGCCCTCTCGGTGGTGGGCCTCAGGACCCCCAGCACCCGGCGTTCGGGTCCTCCGTCGTTGAATTCTTTTTGCCAAAGCGGTAAATCCAGCTGTTGGATGCTGCGCAGTGCTTTGGCCGAGGCGGTATTGCAGGCCACCACCACCAGGGGTGCACCCGCCTTCAACAAGGTGTAAACCCCTTCGCGGGTAAATTGGTAAACGGTTTCAAAGGAACGGTTGCCGTAGGGAACCCGGGCGTTGTCGCCCAAGTAATACAAATCCAGTTCCGGGAGGATTTTCTGAATTTGCTGGAGCACCGTCAGTCCGCCAAGACCGGAATCAAAAATTCCTAAAGGCCCCATAGATCAGCCTCCTTTAAATTGAGCCACTGCAGGGCGGATCGGTATAACAAATCTTTTTCTTGTTCGGGTTCCAGGTTCATGGCACGTATCAGGGTGCCTGCGCGGGATTCTCCCAATGGAAAGGGGTAATCGCTGCCCAAGGCAACCCGGTTGGAACCAACAATTTCCATGAGATATCGTAGCATATGGGGATCGTGCACCAGGGAGTCTACCCAAAACTTACCCAGGTAGGAGGTCGGATGGTGAGGATTGTCAATCGCCACCAAATCCGGTCGGGTTTCGTACCCACGCACAATTCGGCCCAATCCTCCGGGGAAGGACCCCCCACCGTGGGCAAAGGCCACCCTCAGTTGGGGGAACTTTTCAAAAATGCCCCCAAAGATCATGGAACAAATCGCCAAGGCCGATTCGGCCGGCATCCCAACAAGCCAGGGCAACCAATACCGGTCCATTTTTTCTTGACCAACCATATCCCAAGGGTGGACAAAGACGGAAGCACCCAGCGACTCGGCATGGGCATAAAAACCATGCAAGGCCGGGTCGTTCAAATTCCATTGGTTGATATGCGAGCCAATTTGGACACCGGACAATCCCAGGTCTGTAACACATCGTTCCAATTCGCGGCAAGCCAAGTCTGGATCCTGCATAGGCAGGGTACCCAAACCCAAAAAATGACGGGGATGACGCTGCACCGTTTCGGCCAAATGATCGTTCAAAAACCGGGAGGTATCCAAGGCATTGGCGGCTGGCGCCCAGTAATGAAAGAGGACCGGAATGGTGGAGAGAACCTGAAGGTGCTCGCCGAGCTCGGTGGTTTCACGGATACGCTCCTCCTCGTCCCAACAATTGGCTTCGATTTTTCGAAAAACACGGTCCCCCTGAACCATGAGGGCACAAGCAGGGCAGGCACCCTCCTGATGCCGCAGGGAGATCCAATCGCCCGGTCCGTAGCGAGCCGCCCAGTCGGGTAAATCCCGCGGTAGGATATGGGTATGGATATCGATGGAACGCAAACCGGGCCTATTTAGACAAAGCGAGGATCGGTTTCCATGGAGTGCCCGCAGGCTTTGCACAACAGACGTTTAGGGTCTGAATAAAAAGCCTTGAAATGGGGAAGAAAATCTTTTTCGATATCGTGCAATTCGAAGTAGGCCTCGTGCAATGGGTGATTGCAGGACTCGCAAAACCAAAGGAGGCCGTCGGTAAAGCCCCGTCCAGCCCGCTTGCGTTCAATCACCAAGCCCAAGGAGCCGTCTTCGCGTACCGGCGAATGGGGGATTCGGGCTGGACAGATGAACAAGTCACCCGGGCCCAGGCGGTATTCAACGCATACTCCGTTTTGCTGTGTTTTGACCGTAATCCATCCTTCCAATTGATAGAAGATCTCCTCGGTCTCGTTGTAGTGGTAGTCTTTGCGGGCATTGGGCCCGGCGACCACCATGACGATATAATCATCGCTCTGAGGGCTGAGGTTTTTGTTGGCGACCGGAGGTCGAAGCAAATGCCGGTTGTCGGTCAGCCATTGGGTGAGGTTAAAGGGGGCAACGGGGGCCATAGCAAAACGGTTTACTTGACCAAAATACAACCAAACCGGTCGGCTCAGTCTTCCTGAGACCGCTGGCAGATGCGATTAAAATCGCAATAGGTGCACTTACGGACATTGGTTGTGGCCTGGAATGGGCGGTCAGGCGCAATCATGGCCCGCAGGCGTTCAAGCAGAAGTTGTTCAAATTCCTCCAATCGTTGGACGCTTAGAAGGCTGTTTTGGTCGATTTCCAGCAGACGGGGTCCTCCTTCGGCTTGTTGGAGGGGTAGAATGGCCAATTCCAAGCCTTGGGCATAGGCCTCGGGTTCCGAGCGATAGGCCATCCAAGCATAACACATTAATTGAAAAGCCTTGCTGTGTTCGCCATCAAAACACTGTTCAAGGCTTTTGATTCTCAATTCGCTGGCATTGTTTTTGAGGATGCCTGATTTGAAATCAATAATCCGTGTCAGCTCGTTATGATGTTCCAGGCGATCCAGACGTCCACGCCAATTCACACGTTGTTCATCTACCAAAAGGCTGGTTTCAAGGGATCGCTCTTGGTCGATCAAGTGAAACGGTTTTCGTTGGGCGGCCTTGGCTTCGGTTGCGAGGTATTGATGGATGAATTGCGGGCCCATTCGGTCCACCATGGCATTCAAGCCTTCTTCAAAGGACTGCCATGGGAAATTCTTTTGGCGAATATCTTTCCAGGCTTCCTCCACCTGGGGCATCAAAGAACGAAACAAAGCAGGGGTCATGAGGGTGCCCAAATGCGGTTGGAAAAGCTTTTCCAGGGTCTGATGCAGGAGGTTCCCGGTTTGAGCGGCGCTTAACTGTTCGGTTTCTTCTTCGGGAATGCGAATTTGACGAACATACCCGTACCAGAATTTGAGAGGGCATTCCAGGTAGGCCGAAAAAGTGGATGGACTCAACGCGCGCTTTTCCAATCGTTCGGTAATGGTGGCCTGAATTCGTGGAGTTTTGGGGATTTCGATCAGGGTCCAGGGGCTATCCGAAGATTGGGGTTGGGTTCGTCGTTCGCGGCCTTGGAAGGGGCCGGGGTATTCGAGTTCCAATTGTTGTACGTAACGGCTGGAATCTGTCGCCTTTCCATCGGTGCCGGTAGCAGACCAAAGAAAATGCGTCTCTTTGGAGTGTTGTAACAATCGATACAAATCATAGGCTTGCTTGGCTTCAACCATCCAAGGATCGGGGAGTCCAAAGAATCGGCGCAGGTCAAAACTGAGCATGCCGCTGTACCGACCTGGTTTAGGCAGCATGCCTTCGTTGGCGCCGCTTACGATCAGGTAGTCAAAGTCCAGGGCCTTGGTACGATCCAAGGTGGTGATCCGAACCCCGTTGGGTTCTCGGTGTCCCGGGTTGAGGGCAGCGGAACTCAGGTTTTGATTCCAGAGTTTCCGCCATAGGATCCACCGATTTTCGCTTTCGGGGATGCGAGGAGCCAGTACTCGAATCATTTCGGTCAACTTCATCAGAGCATGCTCTTCCATCGCCGGTAGCTGGGGGTGATTTTCGCGAATCCGTTCGATGAGTTTGGCCAAGTGGAGGTAGGCATCGTCGGCCTCATTCCCATGTGGGAGCAGGCCTAATTGGTTCCAGGTCAAACCTTGGAGAGTTTTGCGAAAGACCACCATCGGCTCGGTCCTTTGGAAGGCGGTCCAATCCGGGGGTGATATAGTGCTCTCGATCCAGCGATTCCAATCGGAAACACGGACCTTGCCCGTGAAATGTAGGCTCTGTTGCAATTCAATCCAGCCCATCGCCCAAGCGTAGGATGCCGTCCAACGAAGATCCAAGGGCACGTTCCAAACCGGCGGAGCTGTCATCGGATTCCAACGTAGCATGAGGGGCCAGGCCTGGTGGATATCGGCCAAAACCCATGCAATACGGTTCGGCGCGATTCCTTGACCCACCCATCTTTGGATGGTCTCCAGACCTTCGTCGATTTGTTCGGCCATCCCCATGCAACGGCAGGATTCGAAACGGGGTTCTCCATGGAGAAGGCGTTCCCCAACCAGTTCCAGAACGTGTAATTTATCGATTTTTGGGATCCGTTGCTCTCTCCATAACATGCCCGCACTGTGCAAGGGATCTTTCACATAATAGGCGTCGCCTTCTGCGATCCAAAACATAGGGATGGACGGGGTGCCAACGTGGAGAAGGCGTTGGAGGCCGGGATCCGGTGCGTCAAAACCCACCCAATAAACAGCATCCACGGTCGAACGCAGGAGCTCCAAGGGTTCCTCGGTTTGTTCCAGCCAGGCCCTGAGGGCCAAGGAGGGGTAAGCCAATCCGTGGTCATCCAGTATTTTGCGGAACGCATGGTAGGTAGGACCGAGTAGGCTAAAAAAACGCAGGTATTCGGTTTCGGTTTCCGTCAATTGACCGTCCGAGGGGCTCCAGAGTTCAACGGCTTTTTGTTGGTGCAGATGCCCGAAGACCTGGTCCGCATCCAAAAGATGTTGGTCGATTTCTTCAAAATCCTGAAGCAACCCTCCCGCCCAACTCAGGAAGGTTTCGGGGTGATCGGGAACCGTGCCCGCTTCTTCGGAGCATTGTCGGTAGGCTTGGTACAGCAGGTCTTGCAACCACAATCGGTTGGGTCGGTTGCGTTCGCTTTGTTCAAAGACCCATTCGTCGAAGGAACGACAAATGGGGGATAGCGCTGGTGCCTTGAGAAGGCCTCCCAGGGCTTGTCGAAACGGCTCCACCGGTCGGACCGATGGAAAGAGCACCAATACCCGGTGCAGTTGGGGATGACCCGCTGTCAACAGGCGTTCCGCGACCGCATCCAGAAAGTTCATTTAGGCTTTGGAAGCGCGTTGGCGAATAATGTTAAGGGCACCGCCTGCACGGAACCAAGCCAATTGAGTCTCGTTGTAGCTATGATTCAAGGTGATGGTATCACTGCTACCGTCTTTGTGTTTTAACACCATTTGCAGGGGATGCCCAGGCTTCATCGTAGTGAGCCCCAGCAGGTCCATACGATCGTGTTCTTGAATCAAATCGTAATCGGATTTGTTGGCAAAGGTCAAGGCCAACATGCCTTGCTTTTTGAGGTTGGTTTCGTGAATGCGGGCAAAGGAGCGGACCAAGATGACCCGAACCCCCAGATGCCGGGGCTCCATGGCCGCATGTTCACGGGATGAACCTTCGCCATAGTTTTCGTCGCCGACGACCACCGTGCCGATACCCGCCGCTTTGAAGCTGCGCTGAACATCCGGAACGGTTCCGTATTGGTTGGTTTGAGGGTTGTACACGCTGTTCGACAGGCCATTAAAGGCGTTGATCGCACCGATCAACATATTGTTTGAAATGTTATCCAGGTGGCCACGGTATTTGAGCCATGGTCCGGCCATGGAAATATGATCGGTGGTGCATTTGCCTTGCGCTTTGATGAGCAGGTGCAAATCCGTTAGATCGCTTCCTTCCCACGGTGCAAAGGGTTCGAGCAATTGCAGTCGGTCCGAATCGGGTCGCACCTGGACAACGACCGTGGCTCCATCGGTAGCCGGGGCTTGGTAGCCGGCGTCCTCCACAGCAAAGCCACGGGGAGGGAAGGCAAGTCCTTGAGGCTCGTCCAGCCGAACCTCCACACCCTCCGAGTTTAGAAGGGTGTCTTTCATCGGATTAAAGGTTAAATCCCCGGCGATGGCCAAAGCAGTTACCAATTCGGGAGATGCCACAAAGGCATGGGTGTTGGGGTTTCCGTCGTTCCGTTTGGCGAAGTTTCGGTTAAAGGAGGTGATGATGCTGTTTTTACGCTGGGGGTCGTCGCTGTGACGGGCCCATTGTCCAATGCAGGGACCGCAGGCATTGGCCAAAACGACACCTCCGATGGCGTTGAAATGTTCCAGCATCCCGTCTCTTTCAACAGTGTAACGAACCATTTCGGAACCCGGTGTCACGGTAAATTCAGATCGAGCCTGGAGTTTTTTGGTTGCAGCCTGGGCAGCGATCGAGGCAGAACGGCTGATGTCCTCGTACGAGGAATTGGTGCAAGATCCAATGAGTCCGACATCCAATTTGGAGGGCCAGCCGTTGGCCCGCACGGCATCAGCAAATTGGCTGAGGGGCCATGCCAGGTCCGGGGTGAAAGGCCCGTTGATGTGAGGCTCCAATTCGTCCAGGTTGATTTCGATGACTTGGTCAAAATAATCTTGGGGTCGGGCATAGACTTCGGGATCACCGGTCAGTTCCTGCGCTAAGGCATCGGTCCACTCGGCCAAATCCTCTCGGCCGGTCCCACGCAAATAGGTGGCCATCGAAGCGTCGTACCCAAACAGAGAGGTGGTGGCCCCAATTTCGGCGCCCATGTTGCAGATGGTTGATTTCCCCGTGGCGGATAGGTTTTTCGCCCCGTCTCCGAAGTATTCAAGAATGGCATCGGTCCCCCCTTTGACGGTCAATATGCCGGCCACCTTGAGGATGACATCCTTGGCCGAGGCCCAACCGCTGAGGCGACCGCGGAGATGAACGCCAATCAATCGCGGCATTTTGAGCTCCCACGGTAAACCAGCCATCACATCACAGGCATCCGCCCCTCCAACGCCGATCGCTACCATGCCTAAGCCACCGGCATTGGGAGTATGCGAATCGGTGCCGATCATAAGGCCTCCGGGGAAGGCATAGTTTTCCAACAAGACTTGGTGGATAATGCCAGCCCCTGGTTTCCAAAACCCGATCCCGTATTTGTTGGAAACCGAAGCTAGAAAATCATAGACTTCTTTGTTTTTGTTCACGGCCTCGCTCAAGTCGGTGGCCGCGCCATCCTTGGCCTGGATCAGGTGATCGCAATGGACCGTGCTAGGGACCGCTACCGATGGACGTCCGGCCTGCATAAACTGCAAGAGGGCCATCTGGGCGGTTGCATCCTGCATCGCAACCCGATCCGGGGCAAAATCAACATAATCAACGCCTCGGCGCAACTGGGCAGGGTTGGGCGTGGCAGCATCCCCGGTGGGCGCTCCTCCCTCGGAGCGCTTGGGGTCCCAAAGGTGGGTGAAGAGTATTTTTTCGGTCAGGGTCAGGGGACGCCCGCACTGTTCCCGTACGGTATGGCATCGGGTTTTCCATTCGGCGTAATGGTGGCGCAGCATCTCGGAGTCAAAAGTCATGGTCGAAATTCAAAGGGTGGATCGAAATAGTGGAAGAAAAACCTACGTTGGATTGGCTCCCTCAAAAATACAGACAAAGCCTCCCGGGGTCTATATTGCAGTCCATTTCCTTCAAAAAAACCGTTCTCTTGGGCACCCAAATTGAAAGCCGCCCAGCCTTTGGCTGGATCCAAAACTTGAGGATTGCTTTGAATTCGGTGGGGGGGAACAAATTGAGAACCTCCCTCACGGCGGGGATTATCGCCATAGGGATTGCTGCTTTGGTAGGCATCTTGACTTCGATTGATGCCCTCGAGGCAACGCTCACGGAGACGTTTTCGAGCATGGGCTCCAATACCTTGGTATTGCGCAATCGGCAGCCACGCGGTGCCTTCGAAAGCCGTCGTCGCCGTCGCATTCAGTACCGACCTATTCAATACAGGGAGGCCTTGGCTTTTGTGGAACGATTTGGCTTTCCTGGCCGGGGTTCGGTCAGCGGGAATGTCACCTGGACGGCTGTGATTAAAGGTGGTGGTCGCAAAACCAATCCCAATGTCAACCTCTTGGGCACGGACGATCAATACCTAACCGTGGGCTCCTACACCTTGGCCGATGGTCGAAACTTCTCGCCCTTGGAATTGCAGAACGGAGCACCGGTGATCATACTCGGAGAGGAAGTCGCGCGCAAGTTGTTTTCAACCATCAAGGCCAGCGGTCGTCAGGTTTCGGTGGGGAGTGCCCGATACCGGGTGGTCGGTGTCTTGGCCTCCAAAGGCTCCGGTTTTGGGAACAATGCAGACCGCACCGCCCTCATGCCTTTGGCCCATATTCAATCCGCCTATCCTTCATCGGAACGTTCCTATGTGGTATCTTTCACTTTAACCGACGCTCGTCAACTGGCTTACGCCGAGCAAGAAGCCGTCGGTTTATTTCGTAACATCCGTCGCTTATCCCGGATCGACCCCGATAATTTCTCGATTACCAAATCCGATAGTTTTGCCAGGGACTTGATTGAAAATCTGTCTTTTGTGGATATGGCTGCCAAGGCCATCGGCATTATCACCTTGCTGGGTGCGGCCATTGGATTGATGAATATTATGTTGGTTTCGGTGACTGAACGAACCCGTGAAATCGGAACCCGCAAAGCCTTGGGTGCCACCCAATCCGCCATTCGCCAACAATTTTTGTTGGAAGCCTTGATCATCGGTCAAATGGGGGGGCTGATGGGGATTGTTTTGGGGATTGTTCTGGGGAATTCCGTCGCACTTTTGGTGGGTGCAGGATTTATTATCCCTTGGGCCTGGATCTTGGGTGGTATTGTGTTATGCCTGATGGTGGGCCTGGTTTCAGGCTTCTATCCCGCTGCCAAAGCAGCGGCCCTGGATCCCATCGAAGCCTTGCGTTATGAATAAAAAAAACTGCCAGATTGCTCTGGCAGTTTCCATTTCTTGCGAGGTCGAGAGCGGATTCGAACCGCTGTAGGAGCTTTTGCAGAGCTCTGCCTAGCCACTCGGCCACCCGACCAGGGTGAATTTTGCGATGCTGCCTGCAAGGCAAACCGCGCAAATGCAGCCTCAAAGATATCGTTCAAACGCCCTCATTGGGCCTAAAGTCCGCCAAGTGCGTGGATATAGACCGCATAACAGGGGGTACGGCAAGAACTCAGATTACAAACGCTCCAATACAACCGCAGAAGCACCTCCTCCTCCGTTGCAAATGCCTGCCACACCGATTCGGCCGTTTTCCTGACGCAAAACGCTGCACAGGGTGACGAGAATCCGGCACCCTGAACTGCCAATGGGGTGACCGATGGAGACCCCTCCGCCGTAGACATTCACCTTGTTAGTGTCGAGGTTCAATAAGCGATTGTTGGCGACACAGACCACCGAAAAGGCTTCATTAATTTCATAAAAATCAACCTCTTCGGCCGTGATTCCTGCCCTTTGCATGGCCAGTGGAATGGCCTTGGATGGGGCGGTGGTGAACCATTCCGGAGCCTGTTGGGCATCGGCATAACCCAGAATTCGGGCCAAGGGCTGGAGGCCCCTACGCTGGGCTTCGGCATAAGACATGAGAACCACAGCCGAAGCTCCATCGTTCAGATTGGAGGCATTGGCAGCGGTGACGGTTCCTTCTTTCTCAAAGACCGGCTTGAGGCCGGGGATTTTTTCAAAATTGACTTTGGTATAGTCTTCGTCCTCGGTCACCGTCGTGGTACTGCCTTTGGGACCGGGGACTTGGACAGGTGCCATTTCGGCGGCGAACTTTCCTTGTTGCCAAGCGGTGGTTGCACGGCGGTAGGACTCGATGGCATAGGCATCCTGATCCTCCCTGGAAATTTTCAGATCGCGGGCGCAGAGCTCGGCGGCATTGCCCATATGGTACTGGTGATAGACATCCCAGAGGCCGTCCTTGAGGATGCCGTCGATGAGTTGGGCGTGACCAAACTTGTAACCATTGCGGGCCCGGTCCAGATAATAGGGCACTTGGCTCATGCTCTCCATGCCACCTGCCACCACGACTTGATTCTGTCCCAATTCAATGGATTGGGCTCCCAGCATAACCGCTTTCATGCCCGATGCACAAACCTTGTTGATGGTGGTAAAAGGGGTGGTTTTGGCGATGCCTGCACCCACGGCGGCCTGGGTAGCGGGTGCCTGCCCCAAACCAGCGCTGATGACATTCCCCATGTAAACTTCGTCGATCCCCGAAACACCCAAAGCACC
>RFPG01000161.1 GCA_009926245.1 Sphingobacteriia bacterium
TGACCGGTACCTCCCTCAAATACCAGCGCAAGGTGGCCCAGGCCGTCAAAAGGGCCCGTCACTTGGCCTTGATGCCTTACGTGGCCGACGGCCTGCGTTAAGGTTTTCTTATTGTTCAACCCGCCCTTAGGCATCCAACCGCATTTTGATATGCAAGTCATTCTCAAACAAGACGTTAAAGGCCTCGGCTTCAAACACGACGTGGTCAAAGTCCGCAACGGTTACGGGCTCAATTTTCTGATTCCTCAAGGCCTTGCCGTGGTTGCCAGTCGTCCAGCTCTGAACGACCGGGCCGAAGCGGTGCGTCAAGCAGAATTTCGTCAAGAAGGTTTGCGTCAAGCCGCCAACGACCTTGCCGAAAAGTTGGGTCAATTGACCGTAACGCTGGCGGTGCGCACCGGGGAAAATCGTCGAATTTTTGGCGCAGTAACCACCTTAATGGTTGCGGAAGCCTTGACGGCTCTGGGACACGAAGTGGACCGCCGCAAAATGTCCATCCGCGGTGAGATTCGTGAATTGGGTACCTACCAAGTCGAGGCTGAATTGTACCGCGATATCAAGGCGGTCTTCAACCTCGAGGTCACAGCACTGGCCTAAGGCCACCTACAATTTCGTTCAAATTTCAAGGTCCAACAGGGCCTTGGCCTTGGTTAGGCATTCCTGCCATTCGGTTTTTGCGTCGGAATCCCAGGTAATGGCGCCCCCGGTCTTCAAGGACATCCATCCTTTTCTTTGATCATAGACCAGACTTCGAATAATCACATTGAGGTCAAAGTTCCCTTCGGTATCAAACCAACCCGCACTGCCCGAGTAGATGCCCCTTCGGGTTTTTTCGAGGCGGTCGATCCAGTCGCAGACGGCCTCTTTGGGGGCTCCGGTCATGGACCCCATGGGAAAACAGGCGTTCAAGATTCCCGAAAGGCTCTGTCCAGGAGCCGTGGTGGCGGAGATGCTGCTAATGAGATGGTGGACCGCCGGAAAGGCATAGCAACCCATGAGATCATCGACCTGAACACTGCAAGGATCGGCACACCGGGCCAAATCGTTTCGTACCAGATCCACAATCATGAGGTGTTCTGCGTTCTCCTTGACATGGGTCCTCAGCGTCTCGGCCTCTTGGCGGTCGATACGGGGGTCCGAAGATCGCGGTGCGGTGCCTTTGATAGGTTGACTCAAAAGTCGTTCCCCGTCCTTTCTCAAAAAACGTTCAGGACTGGCGCTGATGACCCAGGTTTCACGGTTTTTGATCAAGGCCGAAAAGGCTCCCCCGGCCTTGGTGGTCAACTGCTGCCAAAGGGCCACCGGGTCCTGAATTGGAACTTGGCCGGCCCATTCAATGCAATAGTTTAACTCATAGAAATCCCCATCCCGTATGCGCTCTCGGATGGTGTCGATCTGTGCTTGATATTCTTTTTCTGTTGTTTGAACAAATATTTTATCGCGGAGTCGGCCACCGTGTGTTTCGGTTTTGTCGCGAGCGCGGATCCCGGTTTTTGGTTCTTCCAACCATGATCTGAGCGCAGTACGACCTAGGTTTTGTTCATCGGACAAAAATTCCAAACGGGAATCAATGCATCGAACAAGGATCCTGGGTCGAAACCAAAAGGAGGGATCAGGATCCGCCGTGGCTGGTGGCAAAGGGGAGGGTTGGCGCAGGCTTTGGGCCTTGAGATCGTAACCGAAATATCCCATGCGGAAGCCTGTGCGGTCCCGCAACATTTGCTCAAAGTCTTCAAAACCAAAGTCAAGGCCCTTTTTTTGGGGTTCAGGGTCTGCATCATCTTCCGAAAGGCCGATGCCCAGAATCCAATCCATGGTACGGTAGTCGGGAGGATGGTTATTGGCCGGATGGCTATGGCAGGTCCTAAAGGCGGAGATGTACGGAGCCTTTTCAAAGCCTTTGATCAAGGCCAAAAGGACGGCAGAAGACTCCGATCCTTGGGGCAGATGGACGAATCGATCCTCCAAGGAATCAGTGACGGGTCTGCAAGGTGCTGTGACGGTCCGGCCCCAACGATACCCAATGAACCGGGCAATCCAGGGATTCTTCCAAGAAGGTCAAATAGGCCCTCAAGGTCGCAGGCAATTCTTCCAAACGTTGGTAGTTTTTGCCAGGGGTCAGCGACCAGCCTTCAAAAGACCGGTAGACCGGAACGCAAGCATCTTGTTGGTTGGGATAGGAATCGCGGTGGGAACTCATGCCTTCGTAGCGTACGGCGACTTTGACCTCGCCAAATCCCGACAGAACATCGGCTTTGGTAACAATGAGTTTATTGACACCGCTAAGCCGAGCTGCGTAATGCAGGGCCGGTAGATCCAGCCAACCGCAGCGGCGTGGTCGGCCGGTGGTGGCACCAAATTCATGACCCGCCCGGCGAAGGGTTTCGCCTTGTTCGTCGTGAAGCTCGGTAGGGAAAGGGCCGCTTCCAACCCGGGTGCAATAGGCTTTGAATAAACCATATACATCACCAATGCGGGATGGGGCCAGTCCCAAGCCGGTGCAGGCGGCAGCGGCGGTGGTATGCGAAGACGTTACAAAGGGATAGGCTCCGTATTCCACATCCAACATACTGCCCTGCGCCCCTTCGGCCAGAACTTTTTGGCCTTGGTCCAGCGCCTGGTTCAAGAGCCAAGAGCCGTCAACCGGGGGGAATTCTTGGAGCAAGGTCTGGAGGCTTTCCATCCAGGCCTCCATTTGGGCGTCCAGGTCATCGGGCTCGGGATAACCCAAGGCGACGAGACCTTGGCGATGGGTGTTCATGCTGCTCTGCAGGCGGGTCATGGCATCTGGACCGGCCAGATCTCCGTAGCGCAACCCATGCCGGGCATATTTATCGGTATAAGCCGGTCCGATTCCTCGCAATGTTGAGCCAATTTTTTGGTCCCCTTTGGCCGCTTCTTGGGCCTGGTCCATGAGTCGATGGCCCGGGGTGATTAAATGGGCTTTGTCTGAAATCAAAATACGCTGACCCAGGTCCATTCCTTTTTCTTGGAGGGCCCTAATTTCGGCTAGGAGGGAGGGCGGGTGCAAAACGACCCCGTTGCCAATGAGGTTTTGGCAGTCTTTCCGAAAGACTCCGGAGGGAATGGTGTGGAGTACAATTTTCTGACCGTCCAACCACAGGGTATGACCTGCATTGGGTCCCCCCTGAAAACGGGCAATCCAGGTATAGTCCGGGGCCAGGACATCCACCGCTTTGCCTTTGCCTTCATCGCCCCACTGCAAGCCCAGCAACACATCTGCTTTCATACGCGTTCTTAAAACTCAAATTTAGTGCAAAGCAGGGCTTGATGACGAAGGGTTGGCCTTGGAACTTTCATGGTGCGGGCAATGCCCGGTGCTTTGGAGCAGGTGGCATTCACCGTGCAGGTGCAATTCATGGTGCAGGACCCTTTGGCCCAAAACCTGGCCGGTATCCTGCAAAATGGAGTGGAGTCGGGGGTCGCAAAACTCCTGGATACGACCGCAATTGGTGCATAGCAAATGGTCGGCCTGCCTTCGTCCGTGGCTTTTCTCGTAATAGGATCCAAAACGTCCAAATTGATGATGCGCCACCAGCCTGCATTCCAGCAGCAATTCCAAGGTATTGTAAACGGTGGCTCTGGACAAACGGCGATCGGCGATTCGAAGTTCTTCCAGAAGGGTATCGGCGGTGAATGGGCCGTTCATGGCATAGACACGGCGAAGAATGCTCTGCCTTTCGGGGGTTTGCCTCAAACCCCGCTCGCGCAGAAATTCAAAAAAAGCAGCTTCGACGGGCTCCATGCTCATGCCTCGCTAGGGGATGATTTTTCGATACGGTCCACCTTGTGAACGCCTTTGACTTTTCGGAGTCTTCGTAACAAATCCTGCAATACTTGGGTGTCTTCGAGGTAGACCATGATTTGGCCTTCAAAGATGCCGTCCTCGGATAGAACCGAAATAGAGCGCATGTTGAGTTGCATTTCTTCGGTGATGACCCTGGAAATACCGCTAATGATTCCCTTGTCGTCCACACCACGGAGTTGGATACCCGTCAAAAAGGCCACCCGCGCTCCCTTGTTCCAGCGGGTTCGAATGGTGCGATGATGGGCCGTGGAATGGGTGAGGGCGGCGTTGAGGCAGTTTTGGCGATGCACCAGCATTTCGGA
>RFPG01000162.1 GCA_009926245.1 Sphingobacteriia bacterium
GGACCCGCGCCAACGGTACCTCCACAAGCTCTGCTTGGAGAGTCTTTGCTTTGACGGGTTCGAATATTGGTACCACATCCGGCGACAATATTTTGGCTTCTTTCCCGACGGTAACCACGGCCAAGAACGATTGGGCCTTCACAACCGGTTACAACTTGGTGGGCGGAACAACCTATACCCTTCGCTTCAAAGTGCGTGCTCCTGGTAACGGTCCCAACCGCGAACGTTTGGGGGTCTATTTGGCCAACGCTCGCAGTTCAACGGCCATGCTTGCCGGTCCTCGTGTCTTCAATGATTCCTTGTTGCAGGCTTCGGGTTGGCAGTCCAGATCGGCTCGCTTTACGCCAGCCGCCTCCGGAGTATACTATCTAGGACCACCAGCGAAATCAGCGGTGTCCTTCGTTACCAGGGCGGTGCATCGGTGTTGGATAACAGCACGGTGACCCTAACGGGCGCAGCTTCTGCATCAGCCACAACCGGTGCCAATGGTTCCTTTGCTCTGATGGGCTTGGGTAACGGTGCCGTCACATTGACTGCCAGCACCAACAAGGCGTGGGGTGGTATCACGGCAACGGATGCCTTGGCGACCACTCGTCACTACCAAGGTATTGGATTGGTAACGGGTTTGAACTTGGCAGCCGCTGATGTTAACCTGAGCAATTTGGTCAACGCCACGGATGCCTTGATGATTATCAACCGCTTCAACGGTACGCGTAACAGTTTCCCTGCCGGTGATTGGAAGTTTGAGTCCAAGAACTACAACCTCAACCTCAGCGAGGTGACCACAGACCTCTTCGGTATCTGCTTGGGTGATGTCAACAATTCCTATGCGCCCGCTGCAGGTCGTCAGTTTATCGGCCTGAACCTGAGCGAAAACGGTGTCCAATCGGCCAAAGACGGCGAATGGGTGGATGTCCGTGTGGATCGTAGCCTTGAATTGGGAGCTCTCTCCTTGGTCTTGGATATTCCCGCAGGAGTTCAGATCGAGCAAGTGGTTTCCAATCTATCCGGTGGTCGCTTTGATTACAATATCCACAATGGCCAACTGCGTTTGACCTGGTTTGATGTCAACGGTGTCAACCTGGAAAGCGGACAGTCCTTGTTCCGGATGCGCATTGCAACGGATGCATCGGTGCCTGCCAAAGCTTGGTTGGTTGGTGAAGGAAGCGAAATGGCCAATCCTTTGGCCCAGATCTACGATATGGTTGGTCTGCGTATTCCGTCTGTCCGTGGTTTGAACGAGGGTTTTGTTGCCGGTGTTTATCCAAACCCAACCAACGGTTTGAGCAAACTCAGCCTGAGCCTACCCGTTCTAGGTGAAGTGCGTGTCCGTGCGGTGGATGTTCTTGGCAAAACGGTTGCAAGCATGAATGTGCGTGCAACGACCTTGAATACCGAACTGAATTTGGACTTGAATCACTTGGCCAACGGTCGTTACGAACTGCAGGTCGAATTGGAGGCCAACGGTCGTACCTACCGCACCCGCGTTCCGGTTCAAAAAGCGCACTAAGCTTCATTTTGTACATAATCAAGTTGCAAAGCCACCCCACGGGGTGGCTTTGTGCTTGGTAGGCTTTAGATTTGGGTATGCGAAAAATTTGGTTTTCCCTGATTGCTTTGGGCCTGTTGGGAGCATCTTGCCATCGGCGATGCCCGGCCTATGCCCGGTACGATGCGCCCAAATCCGACGTTGTTTCGGATCATGCATCGGTCCGCACCATCCTTTAGAGTTTTCTGCCTCATGGCAAGCCAACGAAATCCTAGGGCTCTTTGGGTCCTGCTTTGCGCTTTGGTAAGCCTGGTATCAGTATTTAGGGCTGCGCCTGTCGTCGCCCAAGGAAACGAATTCTTTGGCAGTTTGGAATGGGAACAGCGTAATGCGGGCTCCTTACCAGAGTTTTACAATGGGTACAACCTGGGAGGTGGTTTGCACAGTGCGGGTTGGTGGCTGGGGGGCAAAATCATTCAGAACCGGACCTTTGCCACGGAATCCCAGGTTGAGTTGACCCTTTTTCGTTGGAAACATCCCAATGCATTCAAAACCCAGGCCAATCCGGATGACGGGGCCAGTATTTACACGCCCGGTCTTTTGAACGAGACTTTTTCGTTTCAGGCGGGTTGGGGTACATCGTACCTGTGGATGGAGAGGGGTCTCCATCACGGGGTGGAATTAAGGGGAACATGGTCGGCGGGCCTGAGCCTGGCGTTGCTCAAGCCGGTTTTTTTGCAAATCATCTATGCCAACGAGGATCCCGAAACGTCCAAGGACCAGCCCTTCATTCAGAAGGCCGAGGCTTATGATCCAACCAAGCACAATGCGGGGAATATTGCAGGGGCATCGCCTTTTTACCGGGGTCTGGATGCGATTCGCGTAACGCCAGGTTTCTATGCGAAAGGCGGGTTGGTGGCCCAATGGGGGAAACAGCGCCGAGCACCGCAAGCAGTGGAAATCGGACTCATGGGGGGGCTATTTGTCAAGCCTTTGAACACGATGGCTTTTGTGGATCGCTCGCCCTTTTTGGCTTGCGTTTATTTGTCCTACCAGGTAGGCAGGCGCAACTAAAGTTTCGGAATTCATCCGAACACCGCCGTATTTTTGGGACCTGATGGAGGAGACCCTAATGATTGAACAACAACCGCAGCGCAAGCCACCTTGGTTGCGGGTAAAGCTCCCTACGGGACCCGAATTTCGCAAAGTCCGGGGCTTGGTGGACCAGTACCGCCTGCATACCATTTGTGAGAGTGGTAATTGCCCCAATATGGGCGAATGCTGGGGAGCGGGTACCGCGACCTTCATGATATTGGGGAATGTCTGCACCCGGGCCTGTTCCTTTTGTGCCGTTGCGACAGGTCGCCCTGGTGTTCTGGATTTGGAGGAGCCCTACCGGGTGGCCGAAGCCGTCCGCCGTATGGAAGTCAAGCATGCCGTGTTAACCTCGGTGAACCGGGATGAATTGCCGGATCGCGGGGCAGGGGTTTGGGCTGCAACGGTCCGCGAAATTCGTCGCGTATCGCCTGGAACTACCATGGAAACCTTGATACCCGATGTCAAAGCGCATTGGGAAGCCTTGGAAATCATCATGGATTCGAAGCCGGAAGTGGTTTCTCATAACATGGAAACCATCGCCCGACTTTACCGCACCGTGCGGCCCCAGGCACGCTACGAACGCAGTTTGGAGCAATTGGCCCGCATCAAAAAAGCGGGGCTGCGGACCAAAACCGGCTTCATGGTCGGCTTGGGCGAAACCCCCGAGGAAGTTCGGGGAATTTTGGCGGATTTGCAACAATGCGGTGTTGACGTGGTGACCATTGGTCAATACCTGCAGCCCACCAAAAATCATTTGCCCGTCCATGAATACATCCGACCCGAACAATTTGAATTGTATGCCTCCTGGGGCCTAGAAATGGGATTGGAATGGGTGGAAGCCGGGCCGCTGGTCCGTTCTTCGTACCATGCGGAGCGTCATCTTCATCCCCGCAATACCGGGGCAACCCTTTCTTGATTTTGCATTTTGTGATGAATTCTCCCAAAGATTTGCCGCCGTTGGGTGATTGGGTCAAGGCCTGGGCCAAGCGGTACGGTCATACGGACGCCATGCAACAAGAATTGTTACGAAATGCCTGGGAACGAATTGTTGGCCCCTCGTTGGCCTCCCGCACCCTGGCGTTTCGTTGGGACGGGGGAAGCATTATTTGGGTCCGTATGCGTGATGCAGCCTCTCAGCAAGAGGTGCATCTGCGTCAGCGAGAATGGTTGGATGCTTTGCGTGGTGGAGAGGAACGCGCGCATCTCAAGGAAATACGAACTTATTAAAAAGATATGAGCAGACTTGTTTTGGTCCGTCATGGACAATCCCAATGGAATCTTGAAAATCGTTTTACAGGTTGGGTGGATGTAGACTTGACCGAGAAGGGCAAGGAAGAAGCCAGAAATGCAGGCATTAAGTTGGCCGGTATGTCTTTTGACCGAGCCTTTGTCAGTGGACTGCGAAGGGCTGCCGATACCCTCTCGTTGATTTTGGAAGAAACCGGTCAGGGTCAATGCCCCATTACGGCAGATCCCGCCCTCAACGAACGTATGTACGGGGA
>RFPG01000163.1 GCA_009926245.1 Sphingobacteriia bacterium
GCCAAGGCCTGGGTGCAAAGGAGAGGACGCTCGAAGGTTCGCCCCGTCAGCCCCATTTCATAACACAAGTATCGATAATCAAAGGAAACCGGATGTCCTACCAACCAGGCACCCTGCGAAAATTCGTCGATCTCCGAGGCTCGATCTTCAAACAAGGGGGCCTGTCGAACCATGGCTTGGCGTATCCCAGTCAAATCCGCGACAAAGGGAGGAATCTCACGTTCCGGGTTGAACAAGGATTCCCACGAACGTTGGGATCCATCGCTTTCGATTCGAACCATGCCCAATTCCATCATACGCTCCGGAGGAAAATTACCTCCGGTGGCCTCCACATCGAGGACCACAAAAGCCGGTTTTTGGCTTAGCAAAGCCGGAAATTCATCGGGGGGCAACGTCGCCGGCGGGCGGGCAACGCGGGGTCGAAATGCGGCCAAAAGAAAATCAGAAGGGCATATCGTCCCCACCCTGCACCGAATAATCCGGCTCGGATGGCAACGAACGAACCGGTGCTCCACCGCCCATGCTCATGGGGGATGATTGAGGTGGAGGCATACCGGGGCCGCCAACGCCGGCGGCAGCCACTTTCCACGCGCGGATATCGGTGTACCAGCGGCCGTTGTATTCCCGGCTTTCGACCTCAATGGAGGCGGTGATTTCGGAACCGGTCTGCAAAGGGAATTGGTCGATTTTATCACCCCAAAGGCTCATGCAGACCTTGCGGGGGTATTGACCCTTGGTCTCGAGGATAAATTCCTGCTTGCGCCAGCTGTTTCCACTCCGGCCCGTGCCCGTTACTTCCGGCAACATTTGAATGATTTGTCCTGTTATTTCCATAACATTTTTGATTAAAGACCGTCGTAATCTTCCCAATGGCCCCCAAAGGCAGCATTCGACGGATGCAACGGATTCCTACAAAAATACGGGGCAACAGGTCCGACCCGCATCGACATCGGACCCGTTTATCCACATTCGGCCCAAGACGATTGTATTTTTGCCAGACATGGCGATCCAATTCACCTCCTGGGGTGCCGCAAGGCAAGTGACCGGGAGCATGCACCTCCTTCGCTTTTCCGATGGTTTTACCGTTTTGGTGGATTGCGGGTTGGTCATGGGATCCCGTGCCCAGGATCCTCTCTTTGGGTTTGAACCTGCGACCATCGACCTGGTCATCCTCACCCATGCCCACATGGACCATAGCGGTCGCCTCCCCGAATTGGTCCGGGAAGGCTACAAAGGCGAAATTCTTTGCACCGAACCAACCCTTGAACTCAGCGCCCTCCTCTTGAGGGATAGCGCCCATTTACAAGCCAAACGCATGGCCAGCGATCAACACGGTCGGGGCAAAGGTCGCAAAAAAGGCGAGCAGGCTTTCAAAAAGCTAGCCCATCGCCTGGAGCAAGATGCCGAGCATTGTCTTCGAAGCTTCCATGCCTTGCGCATCAACAAAACCTACCGTATCCGGGAGAACCTACGGCTCCGTTTTATTCCCTGCTCCCACCTTCTGGGTGCGGTATCGGTCTATTTGGAAATTGAAGACAGCGGCCGCACCACCCGCTTTGGTTTTAGCGGCGATTTGGGACGGTTTGGTTACCCCGGATTGCCGGATCCCGCCCCTTTCCCGGAGGTGGATTACCTGATCTGCGAAAGCACCTACGGGGGCATTCAACACCAAGAAACCCGTCCAGCGGCCGATGTTGTGCTTGGAATGATTCGCGATGCTCTTGGCCAGGAAGGTGGCAAACTCATCGTGCCCGCTTTTTCGGTGGGACGTACCCAGGCTTTCTTGATGATTTTGCATCAGCTTTTTGAGAAAGGCCTTTTGCCGGAGGAAGTACCGGTTTTTGTGGACTCACCCATGGCCATCCTGAGCACCGAGGTCTACCGAAACATGGAGGATTGGCTCAGCCAGGAGGCCCGCAATATGATCAAGATGTACGGGGATGTGTTCTCGTTTGAACGACTGCGCTTTATCCAGAACATGGGACAAAGCCGCAAAATTGCTTCGGATTATCGGCCTTCTATTCTGGTTTCGGCATCGGGCATGCTGGACGGCGGTCGGATTCATACCCACCTCAAGGAACAACTCCAAAACCCCAAGGCCTGTATTCTTTTTATTGGTTACCTGGCCGAAGGCAGCCTAGGAAGGCAATTGGCGGACGGAGCCAGCCATGTGACCGTGGATGGGCGCACGGTGATGGTCCGCGCCAAATTGTGTTATACCGATATCTTCAGCGGACATGCCGACCACCGCGGCTTGATGGATTTTGCCACCAAAACTTCGAAGGATGTTTTGAAGCAAATCTTTTTGGTGCACGGTGAACCGGACCGCATGGAAGACCTGGCCCAAGACCTGCGCAACCAAGGTTATCGCGTGGAGCTCCCCCTAAGGGGTCAAGTCTTTGAACTGGATTAACCCCTTTTGAAACCCCTCCCTTTTTATTCAATGATTAACCGATGGTAACCCGTTTCGTTCGCACGCTTCTTTGGATCGTTTTGGGAAACTCGGTTTCCTTAAGTTCCTGCTTTCGAGGCGATTCCGACTCCCAAGCCAGCTCCAATGCCCTGCCCATTTTGGGCCCTATGAAATTGGTTCCCAACGACCAAGGCGGTCAGGATACGGTATTCATACCATTGCCCGAATTGATGTTGGAAGATCAGGCCGGAAGGCCTTTTCACAGCGACAGTCTGCGTGGTCAGATTCGGGTGGTGGATTTTTTCTTTGCGTCCTGCCCTGGGATCTGTGTGGACATGAGTGCCAACATGGCCCGATTGTACGCGAACCAACGGGCCCGTCAAGACAGCGTCCAAGGTCTCCAAGCAGGACCAGGCCTCCGCTTCTTGTCTTATACCATCGACCCCAACCGGGATACCCGCGATGTGCTGGCCGCCTATGCCGAACGTCACGGCGTCGCTGCCACTAGCAGGGACTGGCTTTTTTTGAGGGGAGACGAAAGCCAAATCCATCGCTTGGCCGAACAGTATTACCTGCTGAGCGCCGGGGTGGATTCAACCGCGCCGGGGGGATTTTTGCATTCGGGCCAATTTTTGTTATTGGATCCCAAGGGGCGTATTCGGGGACTGTACGACGGAACCTCGGCGGACGAGTGCAAGGTCCTGGAAAGGGACCTGGACGCTTTGAGGCGTGAATGGTCCGAGGAACAATAATACTCGAGAGCCTAGGCCGATTTAGCCGCGGGCGTTGTAGGCCTCTAGGCCGGTCGCGAGGCAATCCATGGCGCGCACCAAACTTTCCTGGTCCAACACATACGCCAAGCGGACCTCTTGCTTGCCCAAGCCGGGGGTGGCATAGAAACCGGTGGCCGGAGCCATCATCACCGTGGCACCTTCGTGACGGTGATGCTCCAGCATCCATTGACAAAACGCATCGCTATCGTCAATGGGCAAACGGGCTACCGCATAAAAGGCCCCTCCAGGCAGCGGGCATTGAACCCCAGGCAGGGCGTTGAGGGCTTGGACCATGGTGTTACGGCGGGCCACGTATTCGGAGCGTACCCCGTCAAAATAATCACGACCGGTATGCAGCAAGGCCGAAAGAGCCCCGGCTTGATCCAAGGTTGGCGGACTGAGCCGAGCCTGCGCATATTTGAGAACCGTCCCCATCAATTCCCGGTTGCGGGTGATCAAAGCGCCAATGCGGGCACCGCAGGCGCTGTACATTTTGGAGGTGCTTTCGACCACCACGGCATGGTCTTCCATCCCTTCCAAGCTCAGGATTGAATCGTGTTCGAGGCCATCGTACACAAATTCCCGGTAAACCTCGTCCGCTATCAAGAACAAATCATGGGCTTTGGCCAAGGCGGCCAGCCCTGCCAATTCCTGACGGGTGTACAGGGTCCCGGTCGGATTGTTGGGGTTGCAGATCATGATGGCCCGGGTTCTTGGTCCCACGGCCCCGGCCAGATCTTCGACGGCGGGCAAGGCAAAATTTTCCTCGATCAACGTTGTAAAGGGCCGCAGAACAACCCCACCCATGGCGGCAAATCCGTTGTAATTAGCATAGAAGGGTTCCGGGATTAGAATTTCATCCCCAGGGTCAAAGCAGGCCATCATGGCCATCAC
>RFPG01000164.1 GCA_009926245.1 Sphingobacteriia bacterium
CTAAGCAGCCCAAGACCAAGAAGGGCGTCTTCCATAAGGAGCGCTGAGGCCTTGTTGTACTGATCCAAGGAGGTACCCACCGTCAACAGGGCCATCGATTGCCGTTGAACATGGAGAACAGCGTCGTATACCTCCTTTTGCCTGGCGCTGAATCGACCATTCACCGGCACACAACGGGTCAAATCGGCCGCATAATGGGCATAATTGGCGCCAAAGTCCATGAGCATGAGGTCTCCGTCTTGGCATTGCCCGTCATTTCGGGTATAATGGAGAATGCATGCATGGGCGCCCGATGCCATTATGGGCTCAAAACTGAAGCCTTCGGCACCTTGGCTGAGCATAGTTCCTGCCAAAATGGCCTCCACTTGATACTCCTTGAGCCCTGGCTTGAGGGCTTTGACCGCTTCCATGAAGGCCTGGTGGGTGATCTCGATTGCCTTACGGATGGCCACGAGCTCTTGATCCTGCTTGACGGAGCGCAGCCGGTCCAAGATAGGGGAGGCCCGATGATAGCCGTGGAGTGGGAAATCTGCGCGAAGTTGATTGGCAAGCCTATGGGCGGCACTCGTCACAGGGGATTTGGAGGCCCGGTCATTTTCGTTAAGCGCCAGCCAACAATCCGTGGCATACTTCATTTGGGTCCACAGGGCCGATTCAAAGTCTTTGTGCCACATGACCTGTTGAATGCCCGACAGGGCCGATGCTTCGGCCAGGTTATGCCTTGGGCCTTCCCAAACGGCCAACTGGGGGCTGGTTTCCCTGACAAAGAGGACCTCTCGGAAGGCTGGATTGGGACAATCCGGGAACAAAAGGAGGGCGGTCTGCTCCTGATCGATGCCGGTTAACCAATATAAATTGGAGTCAGGCTTGTAGGGGTAGAACGCATCTCCGTTGGAAGGGACTTGGTCGGATGAAACCAAGACCGCGATCGATCCGGGGGGCAATTGGGCGGCAAAACGATGCCGATTGGCTGCATACAAGGAGGAATTCAGGGGTTGATAGCGCATGTTCTTGTTATTATCCAAAGGTAAGGCCGGCAAATGAGCCGAGAAGAGATTTTTGTGGATAAAGTCCCCATGAGCCTCGAATTTGTTTAAAAAAATGGCCTATTGCTTTGGATATACACACAAAATGACCTACTTTTGCACTCCCTCAAAAATAGGGTAATCCGAACAACCCCAGAAACCGAACCTATGCCCACCATTCAGCAATTGGTCAAAAACGGACGTGAACACAAAGCGGACAAGAGCAAATCTCCCGCCTTGGATTCTTGTCCCCAGCGTCGCGGGGTCTGCACCCGCGTTTACACCACCACCCCCAAAAAGCCCAATTCTGCGATGCGGAAAGTGGCCCGTGTTCGTTTGACCAACCAAAAGGAGGTCAACGCCTATATCCCGGGGGAGGGGCACAATTTGCAAGAGCACTCCATTGTATTGATACGCGGTGGTCGTGTGAAAGACCTGCCTGGTGTTCGTTACCATATTATCCGCGGAGCTTTGGATACCGCCGGTGTGAATGGCCGCAAACAAGGCCGTTCCAAATACGGTGCCAAGGCCAAACAAGCCGCCGCACCAACCAAAGGCAAGGGTGGTAAAAAATAATTCATTAGTTCATAAGGTTAAGTCATGAGAAAAACCGCTGCCAAAAAGCGCTTCGTTGAACCGGATCCCAAATTCCAAGACGAAATCGTCACCAAGTTCATCAACAACATGATGTACGACGGGAAGAAGAGTACCGCAAGTCAGATATTCTATGATGCGGTAGAAAACATCGAAAAGAAATTATCCGAGCCCGGCATCGAAGTTTGGCGCCGCGCCCTGAACAATGTCATGCCATCGGTGGAGGTCAAAAGCCGCCGCGTTGGTGGATCAACGTTTCAGGTCCCTGTGGAAGTGAAGCCCAACCGCAAACAAGCACTGGGCATGCGCTGGTTGATTGGTTACGCCCGCAAGCGCAACGAAAAGACCATGACAGATAAACTAGCCGCCGAAATCATCGCCGCCTCCAAAGGAGAAGGTGCTGCGGTCAAAAAGAAAGAAGACACCTACCGGATGGCCGAAGCCAACAAAGCGTTCTCCCATTTCCGATTCTAATTCCAACCGATTCCAACCCCAAGCTACGGCTCATACCCCATTAACATGTCACAGAAGGATTTAGGCTTCACCCGCAATATTGGAATCGCGGCCCATATTGATGCCGGCAAGACCACGACCACCGAGCGTGTTCTTTATTACACCGGTATGACCCACAAAATCGGGGAGGTACACGACGGTGCTGCGACCATGGACTGGATGGCCCAGGAGCAGGAGCGCGGTATCACCATTACCTCTGCTGCTACCAAGACTTCTTGGAAATGGCAAGACAAGGAATACGCGGTCAATATCATTGATACCCCCGGTCACGTGGATTTTACGGTCGAAGTAAACCGTTCGCTCCGCGTATTGGACGGGTTGGTTTTCTTGTTTTCGGCCGTTGACGGGGTCGAGCCTCAGTCCGAAACCAACTGGCGCCTCGCTGACAACTACAAGGTGCCCCGTTTGGGATTTGTAAACAAAATGGACCGCCAAGGTTCTGACTTTTTCAAGGTATGCCAGCAGGTCAAAGACATGTTGGGTTCCAACGCAGTCCCCATTCAGATTCCCATCGGCGAAGAAGAAAATTTCAAAGGGGTGATCGACTTGATTACCAACCAAGCGATTGTTTGGGACGAAGCCTCCAAGGGCATGACCTTCCAGGTCATTGAAACCCCTGCTGATTTAGTGGAGGAAGCCCATCGTTACCGTCAACAACTGATTGAAGTCTGCGCCGAATACGATGACGCTTTGATGGAAAAGTTCTTTGATGATCCGGATTCCATCACCCAGGACGAATTGCGCGCGGCCCTTCGCAAGGCGGTTTGCGACCAAAAGGTCGTCCCCATGCTTTGCGGTTCCGCCTTCAAAAACAAAGGTGTCCAGGCCGTATTGGATGCCGTTTGTGCCTTCTTACCAGCTCCGATTGATCAGGAAGCGGTGACCGGGACCAACCCCAAAACAGATGCCGAAGAAACCCGCAAGCCCTCTGTGGATGCTCCATTCTGCGCTCTTGCTTTCAAAGTAGCCACGGATCCTTTCGTTGGGCGCTTGGTATTCTTCCGGGTTTACAGCGGTCGACTGGATGCGGGTTCCTATGTTTTGAAGGTCCGCAACGAGCCAGACAAGGGCATCGTCATGGAAAAGGAGCGTATATCGCGTCTCTTCCAAATGCATGCCAACGATCGCAAAGCGATTGATTTCGTTGAAGCCGGTGATATCTGTGCTGCCGTAGGTTTCAAAGACATCAAAACAGGGGATACCCTCTGTGCCGAGAATGCTCCCATCATTTTGGAGGCCATGCAATTCCCAGATCCGGTTATTGGTTTGGCGATTGAGCCCAAGACCCAAGCGGACTCTGATAAATTGGGAACAGCCCTCGCCAAATTGGCCGAGGAAGATCCCACCTTCAAAGTCAAAACGGACGAAGACACCGGCCAAACTATTATTTCCGGTATGGGTGAATTGCACCTCGAAATTATCGTGGACCGTTTGCGTCGTGAATTCAAGGTGGAGTGCAACCAGGGGGCTCCGCAGGTTAACTACAAAGAGGCGATTACAACCGCCGTTACGCACCGCGAGGTCTACAAGAAGCAGACCGGTGGTCGTGGTAAGTTTGCCGACATTTTTGTGGAAATCATGCCCGGTGATCCTGAGAAGGCTGGTTTGGAATTTGTGAATGAGATTGTCGGTGGCGCCGTTCCAAGGGAATTTATTCCTTCGGTTGAGAAGGGTTTTGCCGCCGCCATGGCCAACGGTGTTTTGGCCGGTTTCACCATGGATACCCTCAAGGTTCGCCTTTTTGATGGTAGTTTCCACGCGGTAGACTCCGATTCGCTGTCTTTTGAAATCGCAGCCCGTACGGCTTTCCGTGAGGCTTGTCGCAAAGCCAACCCCATTCTCCTGGAGCCCATCATGAAAGTGGAGGTCATCACCCCGGAGGATTATATGGGGGATGTGATCGGTGACTTGAACAAGCGTCGTGGTCAGATGCAGGGCATGGATTCCA
>RFPG01000165.1 GCA_009926245.1 Sphingobacteriia bacterium
AACGCATATGATCAGAGGGTTAAATATATTTGGAACAAAAGATATGTTGGGGTCGGGGTAGGTTGCTATGGCTGTTTAGTGCCCCAAAAAGGGCCTCATTTGTTGAGCCATTAAATCCCACGAATGTTGCGCACGCAATGGGTTCATAATGGCCTCAAAGGTAGGTCTGTTTGAGTCATTTTTGAGCCGGAGGATGTTTTGGGCCAGGTCCGAGGGGTTTCCGCCCTCAAAAAGGTAGCCATTGACCCCGTTTTGGATGATTTCGCAGTTGGCCGGTAGATCGGAAGCGATGACGGTTTTGCCGTAACTAAGGGCCATCATGAGGACCCCGCTGTTGTAAATGCGGCGGTAGGGAATGATCATGACATCGCAGGCCTTGAACAAAGCATCCCGCTCTTGATCACTGATATACCGATTGTGCAGATGGATTTGGTTTTGAACGGAAGGCTCTACCAACGATTGTATCATGTCCTGGGGGTCCACATCCCGGGCGCTGCCTGCAATTATCAAGTGAATATCCGGGTCATGGACTAGGTTCATGGCCTCCAGAAGGATATCCAGGCCCTTGGACTCTTTGATTTGTCCAAAAAACAGAAGGGCCATGGTTCCGTCTTTTAATTGAAGCCCTTGGCGGGCCTGTGCCTGAGTTGGGACGGGCAGGGGTAGATCCAGAAAGTGCCCATGACGCAGCACGGTCAATCGATCCTTGAGTCCGGGTGCATGGTGCAGCAATTCATCCGCCGCCGCTTGGCTGAAGGTATAGGCATGATGGCAACCGCGACCCAGAATCCGTCTGCGCAAAAAATTGTCAATGAGTTCTTTGAGCCAATTTTGAGGGGTTGATTGGTCCAACCTTTCGACATCGTGCACCAGCAAGTGAATGCGTTGGCCATGCCATCGAGCCAACTCCAAAACCAGCGCCTCGCGCAGGCCTCCCTTGAAATAATGAAAAATAAAATGTTGCGAACCTTCCCGGCGAATTCCTTGGAAGGCACGAAGAATGCCAAGCGCATACCTCAGGGTGGCTTTTGCTTTGCTGACGCCTCCCGACTCAAAAGTGAATACTTGACGGACCCCCGGATCATGGGGTACTTCAAAGTTGGTGTACAAGGTGTTCGCAACACCGATTTTACAGAGTTCGCGGTGCATTCGAACGGAGAAATAATCCATTCCAGCCTTGCGGCCGACATAGTCCAGAATGGCGGTCTTGGTCATGGATTAGGACTTCAAATTTTGGGGCGACGGTGCAGCGGATGTTGTTGTCATCGTGGACAGGCTGTAGCCTGCTTGGACAAGAATCCCAATCAGGGACAGGGGGTACATGGAAGCCTCCGAAAACAAAGACATCCCCCATTGCAAATAAAGCAAAAGTGCCGCGAATGGGTCAAATGCATAGAGGTGACGCAAAAAGACAACCCAACTTAATCCCCATAGAATCAGCCCAATCCATCCAAACTGCCCTACGATGGAAGCCCATGCGCTATCGCCTAGGTGATGGTCGCCCAGACGATGGCTGAGCACGGCAATCTGGCCGTGGGTCGCCGCGCCCTCACCCCACCATGTCCCTTGATTCACCATGGCTTGGAGAGCTTCCCAATGATTTTGGAGGCCAAGATGATAAGGCGATAACCCCATAATGAGAACCACCAATAACAGAGGCGCCGCAAGTAGACCCCCATGAAGAATACGAGAAAATCGCAGGGCGTTTTTCGCAGAAAATGGGGGAGGAAATACATTCCAAAGAACCCATGGCAGGATGGTTAGAAATTGAAAAAGGGCACCCTTGCTATAGGTCAGCCACAAAATGGCCAAGCCAACCGATGCCATCGTCCAAAACACCAAACGTGGTAGCGAACGAAAATTCAGAATCCATAGCGCCATGCCCCAGGCCCAAAAATGTCCGTTGTTCACGGGGTCCAAAAAAAGCCCTGCCATCCGGACCAAGCCCGTGTGAACCGGTTCAATCCATTGTTCGGGTATGGGGCCTTCCAGGCAAATGTTTTTGACAACAAAGTACAATTTGCACCAATCCAATTGATGCGCGATGGTCAATCCGTAGATTCCCAAGGAACCGACCGCCAACAACGCCAGGGTTCGGGTCATGTCGGTCCTTCGTTGTTGGGCATGGGAGGTATCCAAATGCGCCATGGCATAGCCCAGCCAAACCAAGAGCATCGGGTACAGCCATATCCGCATGGAGGACACCCATTCCATGGCATTCCCTTGGAGCCCAAGATGTTGAAGGAGGCTGTATCCCGCAAAAAGAACGAACCCGCCCAAGCCTAGCAGGGGTTTCCAAAATTCGGTCGTTTGCAGGGAGCCCGCCTTCCATAATTGGAACCCCAACAGCAGGGCCACCAGGCCGGTGAAATAATCTTTGGCGCCCAGGTAAAGCCAACGATGCAGGGGAAAATACCCCGCATAAACCGCTGATAACGTCGTCAAGGCAGCGATGCAAGTCAGGTAAAGCCACGCATTTTTGCCAGGAACGGTGAAGCGATTCTTCATAACCCAAAGCAAATGTATCTAAATTTAGGAATGAACAAGTCTGCGCGCTGGGGCACTTGGTGCCTGCTTTGGTTCCTCTGCTTTTATTCCTGGAATGGGGTTGCTGCCTTGGCTTCGTCCAAGGCCCCGGGGAGGGTTCCATCAAAAGGCTGGTCTGCACGCTCTTATGCGCTGACCATAGCGTTGGATACCCTGGGCTTGGTCCCGATTTCTCGTCTGGGGGGTTCCCTCGCGGTGCTGCCTTGGCGGGGAACGGTGTTGTTGCGATTGCAGGCGGGGAACGGAGCCAAGGCCAAGGTGGTGCTTGACCTGGAAGGGGAATGGAAAGTCGAATCCGTTCGATGGGAAGGGCGGGACTTGCCGTTTCGGTATGGATCCGGTCGCCTTGAATTCAGCATGCATGGTTTCAAGCCCGGGGCGGTGCATCCGGTGGAGGTCCGATATTCGGGGCATCTGGTTCCGGCCGTCAAGCCACCCTGGCAGGATGGGTTGGTGGTGTCAGCGGATAGCCTGGGGTATCCCCGGCTGGGTATGACTTGCCAATGCTCCGGGGCTCGTTCGTGGTGGCCCTGTTTGGACGATGCAGCGCAGGAGCCGGATAGCCTGTCCTTGACCATGACCTTCCCGGCCTATGCGGCTCCATCACAGGCCCTCGCTATGCGAAACCCATCGCTTGCCCCGGGCAAGCCCGCCCTGCTGGACCTGGTGGCCAACGGTCGTCGGGTGGGGGATACCGTCGTTGGAAACAGGCGCACCGTGACATGGAAAGTGACCCAGCCGATTAATTTATACAATGTTACCTTTAATATAGGTCGCTATGCGCGTTTTGTGCAGCCCTATGCGGATCCTCAGGGAGTGGAGCGCGATTTGGAATTTTATGTAAGCCCCGAAGACCTACCCCAAGCCCGCAAGCACATGGCGCAGGCCGTGGATATGATGACTTGTTACGAGAAGGCTTTGGGTCCTTACGCCTTTTGGAAGGACGGATACAAAGTCATCCAAAGTTCCTACTTGGGAATGGAGCACCAAAGCGCTGTGTCCTACGGGAACGGGTTTCGTAACAACGAATGGGGCTTTGATTTTATCCTGGTGCACGAAAGCGGTCACGAATGGTGGGGAAATTCAGTAAGCGCCTCTGATCCATCGGATTGGTGGATCCACGAGGGCCTGACCACCCTAATGGAATCGGTGTATTTGGAATGCAGGGACGGGAACCGAAAGCAAGCAGATGCCTACATGGTCCGCATGCAACGCAAAATTCAAAACCAAAAACCCATGCAGGGTCCCCGGGGTCGTCGATTTGCGGCACATGATGCCGATATCTATTACAAAGGGGCTTGGATGTTCCACAGCCTACGCAACAGCGTGGGCAATGATTCGATTTGGTCTGTGACCTTGGGTTCGGCGTATCAAAAGTTCGCCTTGCAGACGATTACCACGGAACAAATCCCCCAATCTGGCCGTTGGCAAGAAGTGCTTTGGCCATCCCCAGGGGAAGCCAAAACCCGTGAGGGAATCATGGATGCTATGCGGGCCGAAATGAAGCT
>RFPG01000166.1 GCA_009926245.1 Sphingobacteriia bacterium
GATCCGAACCCCATTGCGGGTATTTCCTCCGGTATTGCCCATGGATTCCAAAACCCGAACCAAGGTGAGCTGGGCAGGCCCCGGAAGGTCGGCGATTTCATCCAAAAAGAGGGTGCCTCCGGTCGCCTGATTAAAGGTGCCTCGGTGGATAGCATCCGCACCCTGTTCATCGCTTCGCCCAAAAAGCCTGTATTCCAAACTATCCGCGGGGATGGTGGCGCAATTGAGGGAAACAAAAGGACCGTTTTTGCGCGGACTTAGGCGGTGGATAAAGCGTGCAATCCACTCCTTTCCTGTGCCGGCTTGACCGGAAATGAGGATGCGGACTTCGGTGGGGGCCACCCTTTGAAGGGTTTCTTTGAGATTGATCAGGGCAGGGGAGCGACCTTGCAGTTCCACCGGGTCGGTATCGTCGTTGGACCAGGAGAGCGCCTCTTGCTTTAGCGTACGGATCTGCAAGGCATTTCGTAGCGTGATGAGCAATCGATCCAGGTCCAGTGGTTTGGTAATGAAATCAAAGGCCCCCAGTTTGGTGGCTTCCACCGCGGTTTGAACCGTTCCGTGGGCAGAAATCATAACGACCGGCAATCGGGGAAAATTCTTGGCCAAATGGGTCAGTAATTCCATGCCATCCATGCGAGGCATTTTGATATCACTCAGAACCAGGTCGTATTCGGTATCGGTTAGGATTTGGAGAGCCTGTAGTCCATCTCCGGCCAATCCGACCTCAAAACCCTCACTTTCAAGGATTTCCTGGAGGCTATCCCGGATAGGGGCCTCGTCATCGACAACCAGGATACGCATTGGAATGTCTAATTTAGTGAACAACCGGCGGGTTGTTCGCTTCGAAAACAAAAAAAAGGTTGCGCTGTAAGCCAGATTCTGTATGCCTTGCGGCATTTCCACCATTTATCTGAGCGGCCTACCCCCCGGGAACGCGCGAGCAACGCTGCCCCGGTATACACGGCCTTGCAACCCAGGAGGTTTACCCCAAACCGATGTCTCCATCGGAGCGCGTGAGCTCTTACCTCACGTTTTCACCCTTGGCCTTGCGGCCGGTTCTTTTCTGTGGCACTTTCTACCGGGTTCCCCCGGTCTTTGTTTCCAAAGCCTGGCGCTCTGCGTTGTCCGGACTTTCCTCTAGCACAAAATGCCAGCGGTGGAACACGCAACCGCTTCAAAGTTACACCCCATAAAGGGTGGATTGGGCTGCTTTGAGAATGGCCTCGGTTTCGGAACGGGAATTGGATTCAGCGTAAATGCGAAGGACCGGCTCCGTGCCCGATGCGCGAAACATGACCCATTCGTCATCGGTTAACCAGCATTTGTAGCCATCCACGGTTTCCATTCGTTGGACCGTATAAGGACCAAAGGCAGGATAGGCCCCGGCCGCCAAGGCCTCCATGACACGGGCTTTGTGTTCGTTTTCGATATGCAAATCCCACCGATCGTAAAAGAAAGGTCCTGAAACGGCATACACTTCCTCGATCAGGGATTCCAACGTTTTGCCCGACTTGGCCATGTATTCCATCAAGGTGAGGCCAATCCAAAGGCCATCCCTTTCGGGGATGTATCCATCGATGGCGATTCCCCCTGATTCCTCACCGCCGACCAAAACGCCCCCTTGGGTCATGATTTCACAGATGTATTTGAATCCAATGGGGGTCACCACCAGGTTGAGACCAAAGTGTCGGCACAAACGCTCCATGCGGGGGCTCACGGAAAAGGAAACCACCACATCGCCTTTTTTGCCTTGAATACCGGCCAAGTAGGCCACCAAAAGCATCAATATATGATGGGAATCCACAAAGTCTCCCGAGGCATTCAACAAGCCAATACGGTCCGCATCCCCATCCACGGCAAGACCGATCTCAAGTGAGGGGTCGTTGGCCAGTCGTTCCGAAAGCTCGGTCAAATTTCGGGCAATGGGCTCGGGTGCCTGCCCGTCAAAGCCAGGGTTGTGGCTGCAATGCAAAAGCTGGGCGTTAGGAAACAATGCGGGGATAACCCGCTGACCAGCCCCGTACATGGCATCAAAAGCCAAACGTCCTGCAAGGGGCTGCATGGCTTCCAAGTCGAAATTCTGACGAATTTCTTCCAGATAGGCCGAGAAAAGATCCACATCAACGATGAGACCCTGTTCTTTCCAATAGGCTACCGACTTTTGCAGGGTCGGGACCTGTTCGGGAATGAGGGCTTCAACCTCCGTAATCATCGAAGGAACGGCAGGCCCGCCATAAGATGCCTTGATTTTGAATCCGTTGTAGGAGGGCGGGTTGTGGCTAGCGGTCAAAATAACACCTGCTTGGGCCCCGTTTTGAACGGTCCCCAGGGAAACCATGGGGGTCGAAACGTAGTCATTGCGATCCCATAGGACTTTGACGCCGTTTTGGGCCATCACCAGGGCCACGGTCTCTGCAAACATCCGGCCTCCAAATCGGCAATCCGATCCCAAGACCACGGTAGGAGAGGGGTTCAGGTTCAAGAGCCAGGTGGCGGTGCCTTGAGCCACCCGGGCTACGTTGTCCACTGTAAATTCCTTGGCAATGATAGCTCGCCATCCGTCGGTTCCAAATTTGATTGTCATGCCCCAAAGATAAATCCTGACCAAGCCAGTCCAAGTGGATGTATTTTTACGGAATCAAGTACATCGCCGTGAAAACCAACCCTATTGAAGACGATTTGTTGCAATTGGTCACCTTGAGGAACCGCCTAGGCGAATTGGGCTACGCGGACCCAGAATACGACGAGGCCGAAGACCAATTATTAGAGGCCGAGGATGCATTCAACCGAGAGCATGGGTCTTATTTGGAAAGCATTCTGCTTCAATTGCACCAGGCTCACTTTCCTGGACAAGAAGTGCTGTTACCAACCGCCTACATGGCCGCCGTCTACCGGGATTCCGTGGTCGAAGAAGGGGCCTATGAGCTCCCGATGGACGAAGGTGTTTTGGTGGATTGGGAATTACCGAATCGCACATCGCGCAAAGCCAAATTGGTTTTGGTGCCAACTCCTGTTCGCTGGATGCTTTTTGATGGAGAAGGATTGCAATGCCTTTGGTCCATCGAAGAACCGAATGAATATCGCAACCCCCTGGCCCATGATGAGAATGCTACTTAGACGGTTCGCCATCTTCGGCTCTCTTATTCTGTCCGGCTCCTTGCAATCTTGCGATCCGCACAAGCCTCATCCTCCCGTGACGAACGAATCAGGTCTCTACCTCCGATTGGATCATCGTTACGATTCCTCGGCCTTGCAGCTGAACAGGGCCTGGCTTCCCACCCTTTTGAACCAAGTTGAAATCAACCATTGCCAGTATTATCTCAGTGGCTTTGCCTTGCAACGCACTGATAGTTCATGGCTTGAATTGCCCGATGCGGTTTTTTATGCCGATTTGGAACGTCAAACCCAATCGCGTTGGCGTTTGGCCCCTTTGGTTCCCGCAGGGACTTACACAGCGCTGCGGTTTCGAGTGGGTCTGGACTCCATGCTCAATCACAGCGATCCGGCTTCTTGGCCTCCAAGCCATCCTCTTTCCTTGCTTAACAGCGCCCACATGCATTGGAATTGGAACAGCGGTTATATTTTCTTCAAAATGGAGGGGCAATACCAGCGACCCAACATGCCGATTAACGGTGGGTTTTCCTATCATTTGGGAGGCGATGAAATGTTACGAACCGTGATTCTGCCGTTTTCCCCGCTGACCCTGCAGGGTCCCGAAACGGACCTTTCGGTTCATCTCCAAATGCGTGGCTTCTTTGATGGAAATCACACCCATTATATCACCGACTCCTCTTCTTTTTCTCATTCGTCCTTGGGGGATCGGGTGGCCTCGAAACTAGCTTACAATCTGGCATCGGCTTTTGTTTGGAAGGGCCGGGTTAATCCCTAAACTTTTTTATTTCCTAACATTTCATTTGTTATGACTGGATGGCGGATCTTACCTCTGTTATTGGGCGCCTTGAGCCTAATGATGGTCGCCTGCGGTCCCGATGATCCATCGTATCCCAAGCCAACCACTTGGGCGGTGGATTTGCCCCCGCCCGGTCTG
>RFPG01000167.1 GCA_009926245.1 Sphingobacteriia bacterium
GCAAGCCCTCCAAAAAGCAACAAGTCAACCTTAAAACCAACCCACCATGCAGCACCTCTCCCGCATCCTCGCCTCTTTGTTCCTTTTATGGGTCTCCATCGGACTGCAGGCCTGCACCCCAGCGGTGTTGCGTCGCACCTCCATCGAAGGCCTTAGCTACAAAGGAACCGACATCTACTACCAAAACGAACTCTGCGCCCGCATGACGGCCCTTGAAATTGCGTACGATCACGGCAAAATTGTCCGCGAATGCACCTTTGTGATTGTGGATCAAAAATTCGACGCCTACGCCCTGGGCATCATCAAATTGATGCGTGAAAAGAAACCCGAATGGGAGGTTGAGGTCGAACTCAAAAGCCCTGAGATCCAATAGAGTAAAAAGCGGTACCGGCTAGCGTAAAAACCGGAACCGATTGGAGCGGGAGACGAGATTCGAACTCGCGACCCCGACCTTGGGAAGGTCGTGCTCTACCAACTGAGCTACTCCCGCTTTAGGTATTAACAAGGATTCGTTCGCGTTGAATCCTCCGTCAAAGGTAAACCAGAACCCTCCCCTATCACTCCTGCATTCCCTTCCCGGCCATGACTTTGGGCCGCGAGGTCTCGATCCTTCGGAGCCGGGTGGTGGATTGGACCGCCCCCGAAAAGTGAAGAAGGTACCCTCGGCGTCGGCCTGGCGTCAAGGCTTCAAAGGCCTGAGCAAAATCCGGATGGGTCTGCATGTAGGTTTGCAATTCCGCAGGATAATCCGGCGTTCCTTCGGTGCACCTGCTTCCTTTTTCGGGGCGATAGCTTTCTTTTTTGGGGCTCCCTTTTGTTTTTCTGGATTGCACGCCCTTGGCGCTTGGATTACCGTTAATGTGTTGTTGCAACAAATCTTTAACAACAACTTCGGCACCCTGCAAAGCCTCCCAACTGCGCCAGCGAATAACCCGATCGCGTACACTGTTGGGTCCGGGCTTTTCCAGGAGGCCGGCAACATCCTTGAGCGAAGCGCCGTCCAAAAAAGACAAAACACAGGCGTCTTTCAACGCGCTCAGCATGACCAAATTCCGACCATTCAGCGTATAGCATGGAACCCCCCATTTGCATTCCTCCATTAGTCCTGTTTCCAGAATCCAGGACCTGAGAATCGCTAATTCTCGGTCCCAACGATGCACCTTGCATGCGGGTGTACCGCCCTTTGGACAGCGACCGCAACCCTGCTCAAAAAAAACGGATGCCTCGCGGGTCCTTTCCATAGCCATCGAATGTATGGAGCTAAATTAGTGTAAATTAGTACAATGAAAGTCCTTGTCACCGGAGCCAACGGCCTCTTGGGGAACAACCTCGTGAGGGAACTCCTTTCCCGAAACTATCAAGTTTCGGTCCTCTTGCAAAATGCCCAAAGCCCTGCTCCTGGTTTGAACCAATTGCCAATCCAACGATTTTACGGGGATCTCTTGGACCCCCTTGCGTTGGAAGCAGCCGTGCAAGGCCAAGAGAGGGTCATTCATGCTGCCGCATCCACCCAGGTTTATCCACCCCGATGCTCCACCATTCTTGAGAACAATGTTCAAGGCACCGAAAACATCGTACAGGCCTGTCTAAAGGCAGGCGTTGAACGACTTGTCCACATCGGCACCGCCAATTCTTTTGGTCCAGGTACCCCATCCCGTCCGGGGAACGAAGACAGCCCCTATCAAGGAGATTTGGGTCTGGATTATATCGGCTCCAAGTACATGGCCCAACAAAAGGTCCTGGATGCGGTAAAAAACCGTGGCCTTCGTGCCCTTGTCCTGAACCCCACCTTTATGATAGGCCCTTACGATACCAAGCCCAGTTCAGGCGCCTTGGTTTTGGCTTTGTACCAACGAAAAATTCCGGGGTACAGTTCAGGGTCCAAATGCTACATCGCCGTCAAGGACGTTGCGGTGGCTGCTGCAAATGCCCTCCATCAAGGACGAGACGGGGAATGTTATATCCTGGGCAATCACAACCTTACCCACCGGGAAGCCTTTGAGATCATCGGCCGGGCCTTGGGGGTTCCAAGTCCGATCCTGCCCCTGCCCGATGTTTTGGTCCAAACCATGGGGCGCTTGGGTTCCGTCCTAGTAAAATGGACCGACCGTCCACCGAATTTAACCCGGGAAATTACCCGTATTTCTTGCGGTCATCATTGTTATAGCAGTCAAAAAGCTCAACGCGATCTCGGCCTCCCATGTACTGATTTGGAAGTGGCGGCTCGCGAATGCCTGCATTGGTTTCAACAAAATGGGTACACCCAAAAAATTAATGCCGACCTCTAACCATGCTTTTCGAGACCGGGTGGTGGTTATCACCGGTTCTGCTCAAGGCATCGGCTATGCCGTTGCTGAAATGTTAGCCAGCCGCGGGGCCTATCTCATTCTCAATGCACGGCGGTCCGAAAAAGTCGCCCAGGCCAAAGCCAAGCTCCTAAGCATCACCCCACACGTTGACGGCTTGGCCGGAGATGTTAGCGACGAGTCCTTTACACAAGAACTAGTCCGTTTTGCGATTGAGCGCTTTGGGCGACTGGATATCCTCATTAACAATGCGGGGGTAGCGGCCGGAGGATTGTTCAAAGACACCCAGGGGCACGCTTTTCGTAAAGTCATTGATATCAATCTCCTGGGGAGTGTTTACCCCACCCTGGCAGCCTTGCCCGAACTTACCAAAACCCAAGGAAGTATCTTGTTTATCGGGTCGGTGGCAGGCTTTGCCGGTCTTCCCCGCTTTGCCGCTTATTCTTCCTCCAAAAGGGCCTTGGTTAACTTGGCCGAAAGTCTGCGGACAGAATGTTGGGATGAGGGGGTCTTTGTAGGGATTCACTACCCCGGTTTCACAGAAAACGAAGCAGACAAAACCACCTTGGATCCCATGGGAAGGGAAGTGGTGCTTCAAAAAAGGCCGGGGGTTCGAGCCCTGAGTCGGGAGCAAACGGCCACCAAGATTCTCAATCAGCTGGAAAAACGGCGATTTCGCATGTACTCTTCGAAGTCTGCGATGGCCGTTGATGTTTTTTATCGCTGGTTTCCTGGTCTATTTATGCGTTTAATCGTCTTGTTTCGCGCTAGGATTATGGCAATGCAATAAAGGCGATCCAACCCCCTTCACGCCGACTATGGGCGAAAGTCGCGAACCGGCCTAACACATCCGTGATCTGTTTTGAAATTGTAATATTCCAATCCATTCCCAAAATGCAGGCCCCAACAAGACCCAGCGGTATTGGGGGTGGCCGACCAATACCATTTGTTTTGGAAATCACCTTGGGTTTTTCGGTAAAGTTGCAACCGCATGGCCTGCAGCTCTTCACGCTCAGGCAAACGCCAACCTTCCCCCATCGAGTCACAGGCCGATTGGGCCTCCTCAAAATTCAACAGACCCGGTATATCCTTGTTAGCCACCTCCAACCAAGGACGACCCTGATCGTTTTGGACGACGAAATACCCGGAAGAAGACAAAACGGATTTTTTAGGATTTTGACAGCTTATTCCCAACCCTAACATCCAAAGAAAAACAAAAATTCTACGCATAATTGATACGGAATTTGTACCAAAACGAAGATAAAACCGAAGGGCCAAAAAAAAGGGGTTACGAAGAAAACCTTCGTAAACCCCTGGTAATCATGTGGAGGATATCGGATTCGAACCGATGACCCCCTGCTTGCAAAGCAGGTGCTCTAGCCAGCTGAGCTAATCCCCCCGGTCAAAAATCCGGCGAATGATTGGTAGTCCCGAGCAGATTTGAACTGCTGACCCCTACATTATCAGTGTAGTGCTCTGACCAACTGAGCTACGGGACTGTTTGGTGCAAGGCGGGAAAGCATGCCGGGTCGTACCCAGAGCGGGACTTGAACCCGCACGACCTCAACGGTCACAGGATTTTAAGTCCTGCGTGTCTACCGATTTCACCACCTGGGCTACTGAGCGGGAAACGAGACTCGAACTCGCGACCCCGACCTTGG
>RFPG01000168.1 GCA_009926245.1 Sphingobacteriia bacterium
GCCGCAATGAGGTAACCCAAGACGGCCGAAAAGACCACCAGCATGGACAACCTCAGTTTGATGAACTGCCCGTAATCGCGGAATCGTTGGGTCATCGCCATCACGAACGGGTTGCGCGGTGCAAAGCCAATACCCGGAAAGCCCAACCCAAAGCACCTACCAAAGCCAAACTCCCTAACAAAACATGCAGGGTTCTGGGCAAAGCCGGCAAGGCCCCCAAAACCATCCACAAACCACTCATAACCTGCAGGGTCAGCGACGCCATGGCCAAGAAAGACCAGAAGCGAGCCTGCCCATCCGCGCATTGGGTCCATAGTCGATACGCCAACCAGGCTCCGCCCAGCATGATCAACATCCATAAATTTTTGTGAGCCATATACACCGCGCCCAGTACCCGCATCTCAAAAACATCCGTTGCATAAACCGGAGTCCAGGCATCCACCGCTTCGCGCACCCCGGCCCCCAAAAACAATTGAACCAACAACAAAAGCAACCAAACCACCATGGCCCAAGCCTCTGAACGGGGTATGGACCAAGCCTGCGCTGGACGACCGCTCAAGTAAACCCCCAAACCTACCTGCACCCCCATCAAAACCCAGGCAAGGGCCAGATGCAGGGTCACGACCGATCCTTGAAGATGACTGGCCACCACCCAAGCCCCGATACCACCCTGGACCAAAACCAAAACGAGGGCCAGCAAGGCGGCCCAGAAGGCCGTGCTACCGGAAACACCCGCGCCGGATGAAGCGCCTTCAGCGGCCGCACCGGGCGATGTCGAGGCAGCCACTGAAACCGAACGAGTTCGAAGCAAGAGAAAAGCCAAGACCGCTTGGACCAGGACCATCAAGCCGGTGACCGCGCCCAGCAAACGATTGAGGTATTCGGTCCAGGTTTTGAGCGCATTAAAACGCGTATCCGCGTAGCCACGCTCGGCGTAGATTTCTTGGTAATTGGACGGCAAATCAGATTCCACCAAAGGAGGAATCACCTGCCCAAAACAAAGAGGCCAATCCGGACAACCCATGCCCGATCCCGATGAGCGGACAATGCCTCCGGCCAAAATCAAGAGCAGGACCACCACCAGGGTCCATTGGTTCCATCGAACCAACCTGCGCAGACGGACTTGGTAGAATTCGCTCATTTCATCGACTCCGCCTAGGCCCGGCGCAGTCCTACGGCGTTGAGCAAACGAGCAAAGAAGACGGAAGAAGTCGCAACGGGAGCCTTCGCAGTGGCATGCGCTGATTCGGCAGAACCCGCAACGCCCTCGTTGGTTGGCCGACCCCTGGCTGCCAGCGGCAAATCCTCGTCAGGCACCGTTTGGAGTATGAAATCCTGGGGAGCCCCTGGACGGCTGTAATCGTAAGGCCAGCGGTGCACATGAGGAATTTCTCCAGGCCAGTTCCCGTGCAGCCTTTCAACCGGCGTGGTCCATTCCAGGGTATTGGAATTCCATGGATTTTGGGGGGCAACGCGACCGCGGCGAATGCAGTTAAAGAAATTGTAGAGGAAGATAAACTGAGCTGCCGTCGCCATGATGGCCGATACCGAAATAAAACGGTTCAGGTTCATCCACTCGGACATGAATTCAAAACCGGTGAACTGATAATAGCGGCGTGGAACCCCGTCCAATCCCATGAAGTGCATAGGGAAAAAGACCAAATAAACCGAGGCAAAGGTCAACCAAAAATGCAAGTAGCCCAATTTCTCGTCCATCATGCGGCCGTACATTTTGGGGTACCAATGGTAGACCCCCGCCAACATCCCAAACATCGCCGCCGAACCCATCACAAGGTGGAAGTGGGCCACCACAAAGTAGGTATCGTGCAGGTTGATATCCAAGGCCGCATTGCCCAGGTAAATACCCGTCAAACCCCCTGAAATAAAGAGGGATACCACCCCAATCGCAAAAAGCATGGCGGGCGTGAAACGAATGTTACCGCGCCACAAAGTCGCCAGGTAATTAAAGACCTTGACCGCCGAAGGCACCGCAATCACCAAGGTCAAAATCATGAACACATTCCCCAAGAAAGGATTCATGCCCGTGATAAACATGTGGTGTCCCCAAACGATAAAGCTGAGGAAAGAAATTCCTAACAACGAACCCACCATGGCCCGGTAACCAAAAATCGGCTTGCGGGCATTGGTTGCAATGATCTCCGACGTTAGACCCAGGGCCGGCATCAAAACGATGTAAACCTCCGGGTGACCCAAAAACCAAAACAAGTGCTGAAAGAGAATCGGCGAACCGCCGGTACGGGTCAACGCCTCCCCGGCGATATAGATTTCGCTGAGGTAAAAAGACGTTCCAAACGAACGGTCAAAAACCAAGAGAACCGCCGCCGATAACAAAACCGGGAAAGACAAAACCCCCAGGATGGCCGTGCAAAAGAAAGACCAAACGGTGAGGGGCATACGGGTCATTTTCATACCCGGGGTGCGCATGTTCAGAATCGTGGTGATGTAGTTGAGGGCCCCCATCAATGCCGACGCAATGAACAAGACCATCGAAATCAACCACAGCGTCATCCCCAATCCCGAGCCCGGTACCGCCTGCGGTAAGGCACTGAGCGGAGGATAAATTGTCCATCCGGCCGATGCTGGTCCACTCTCGACAAAGAGCGAGGCCAACATAATGACCGAAGACAAAAAGAACAGCCAATAGCTCAGCATGTTCAGGAAAGGCGAAGCCATATCGCGGGCTCCCACCTGGTAAGGAATCAAAAGGTTGGAGAACGTACCGCTGAGGCCGGCCGTCAACACAAAAAAGACCATCAAGGTCCCGTGCAGTGTCACCAGCGACAAGTAAAAATTAGGATCCAGGCGACCCCCTTTGCCCCATTCCCCGATGATGGACTCCAACCAAGGGAAGGTGCGGTCCGGCCAACCCAACTGCAAACGGAAAAGCAGCGACAAACCGGCAGCAATCAACGCCATGATCATCCCTGTAATCAGGTATTGCTTGGCGATCATTTTGTGATCCTGCGAGAAAATATATTTGGTGATAAACGTGTCGTGATGCTCGTGGTGAGCATGAGCACCGGGGCCGTGGGCCGGATCGTGGGAATGTGCTGTCGTTGACATGAATTTGGAATTAGAAGGCTTAGCGTTGGGTCGGTAATTGAGCGGTCAGACGACCCTCGGGGAGGGTGGTCAGGCTGGAAGCGGTATCGGCCGCAGGGCTTGGACTCCCCTCGACGGCAGGTTCTGGACGGCGGAAATAATAGCGCTGCTTGGCCAACCACTCGGCGTACTCCGCGTCGGAAACCACGTTGACCTTCATGCGCATGTTGAAGTGGGCGGCTCCGCAAATTTTGTTGCAAGCCAACTCGTAAACGAAGTTGGAGTTCCCCGTGATTTCCCGCATTTCTTTGGTGGTCACCGTGGGGGTAAAATAGAATTGGGTGGGCATACCGGGCACCACGTTCATTTGGACCCTAAAATGAGGCATGTAGGCCGAGTGGTTATCGGCATAAAACAAAGCCTTGCGGCCTTCGCGGTGGCGGTAGGCCAGGGCAAAGCCAAAAAGGAGAATCTGGGTCAAGACAAAAACGGCGATGGTAATCCAAAAGGTCACGCTCAGCATCCCGTCCAATTCCACGCCGTGGGCCGAAGCCGAAACGGGGAGGGTGAACTTCATCAGCTTGAGGAAATGCCATAACACAAAGAGCATGAAGACCACCAAAAAGACCACCATCAGGATGGCGTTGACCTTGTTCCAGTTGAAGAGGCGGACCCCGCGGGTCTTCATCGAGGCGGAAAAGGTCTTGAGCCCGGCCAGGACAACCCAAGCCAAAGCGATCAAGGCGATAATCAACTTGGGACCGTCTCCGAATCCTTCGGTGGGAGCCGCCTGGGCCAGAGCGGGCTCGGTGAGGAGGCCCAAGAGCAGGGTAAGAAATCCGGCAAAGGCGGTGGTGCGACCCCACTTGAACAGGCCGGGCATTGCATTACGCTTC
>RFPG01000169.1 GCA_009926245.1 Sphingobacteriia bacterium
AACGGTAACCCCCAGCGCAATGCACCAAGGTCTTTTGGGTAGGCTGCATGGGGGGTTGAGTGGTCAAAACATCGTCCAAGGGATAGAGCAAAGCCTGCTTCAAGTGGCCCGCATTGAACTCGCCGGGACGACGGGCATCCAAAACCAAGGGAGAGCCGTCGGCCAATAGACCCGGAACATCCTGCGCAGCCACGCTATCGGTGCTTTGGACCTCAAAGTCGGCTTGCTGCCAGGCCGCTACCCCACCCTGCAAATACCCCAAGGCCTGGTGGTAACCAACGCGGGCCAAACGGGTCACCGCTTCCTTTTCGCGGCCTTCTTCCACCACCAAGAGGAATTTTTGGTTGATATCGGGGAAAACACTGCCCACCCAAGGCGCAAATTGCCCATCCAACCCAACAAAAATGGAGCCGGGAAGGTGACGGTGCACAAAGGCGGAGGGCGAACGGGTATCCAAGATCACCACCGTCGGGTCGGCAGCCAGGGTTTTGAATTGTACCGGCCCCAAGGGTTGGAGTCCTCGGTCCAAAACAAGGTCCAAGGCCTCGTAACCCGCTTTGTTAAAATGCACGTTGTGAGGGAAATAGGCCGGCGGGGCGGCAATTCCGCTGGTCAATTCCTGCACAAAGGCCTCTTCAGTCATTTGGACTTGAAGGGCGTAGTTCACTTCTTTTTGGTGACCCAGCGTATCAAAAGTCTCTTTGCTCATGTTTTTGCCGCAGGCTGAACCAGCCCCGTGGGCAGGGTAAACCAAAACCGAGTCCGGCAAAGGCATGATTTTGGAACGCAGGGAACGGTAGAGGGTGGCGGCCATTTCTTGGGGTGTGGCGGTGGCTCCCGCGGCCAGATCGGGACGGCCCACATCGCCGATAAAGAGGGTATCTCCACTGAACAGCGCATGCGGCTGACCCTCTTCGTCACGCAACAAATAGCACGTACTCTCCGGCGTATGCCCCGGCGTATGCAGAACTTCGAGGCTCAGTTTCCCGAACCGCAACTCCTCCCCATCCTCGGCGATATGCGCCTCAAACCCCGGCTTCGCCTCCGGGCCAAAAACCACCGTGGCCCCGGTCGCCGCCGCCAAATCCAGGTGTCCCGAAACAAAATCGGCATGGAAATGGGTCTCAATCACATATTTGATGCGGGCCCCGTCCTGTTCGGCACGTTGTAAGTAGGCGTCCACTTCTCGCAGTGGATCAATCACGACGGCTTCCCCTTCGCTTTCGATGTAGTAGGCCCCTTGGGCCAGGCAAGACGTGTAGAGCTGCTGTAATTTCATAGCAAAGGGGCGTTTAGTCCACAAAAATAGGGCCCGAAGGCCCTAAATCTTGAAACCCAGCGGTGAGAGAGGGATTCGAACCCTCGGTACAGTTTCCCGTACGACAGTTTAGCAAACTGTTGGTTTCAGCCACTCACCCATCTCACCTGTTGCCCTTGGATTGCGCCCTGACGGGCCAAAGGACCGCAAATATACGCCGAAAAACCCAAAGCGAAATCCACGAATTTGCTAGCCAAAACAATCGAATTGTTAACAATTAAATAACCCAACGATGATTTGAATATTAAAATTCCTTATGATTTTAGTTGAATCAAAAATTTACAAGCCACCAACCGACTTGACAAACCATAGCCAATTCCAGTGAAAAAGCCAAACCATCAGCTCAAAACCACCCCCATCAATTGCCAAATGACCCTCTCCATATGGGTTTTGGTAGTTTTATCTTCGTTATTTCTGTTAATGATTCCTAGTTTGTCTTGGTCCCAAATTAGCATATCGGGCACCTCGGCGATTACCCAAAACTTTGACACGTTGGGTACATCAGCAACTGCAACATTGCCGGCTGGATGGAAAATGTCCGCCGCTGGAGCCGGCACAACAGCAGGATACAGCACAAGCGGCAATTTGACAGCTGTCAATAACCAAGCAAGCTCAGGAAGTCCTACGGCCGGTGGTCGCTATAACTGGGGCTCCTCATCCAGCGAACGCGCTCTTGGCTTTATGACTTCTGGTTCTTATGCCAGCCCCAACTCCATAATGGTTGCATTCAAGAATTCGACCGGAAGCACCATCACGGGTTTCAGCATCTCCTTTGATTACGAACGTTACCGCATCAACTCGGCGGCAGCATCCGTCACCTTTTCGAGATCCACCAACGGATCCACATGGGTAACAGATACCTCTGGCCAATCTGGATCTTTTGCGACCGGATCAAGCTCCTATAGCTTTCCAGGCACAACGGTCCAAAAATCCTTCTCTGTTGGGTCACTCACATGGGCTCCGGACTCTCTATATTATTTCAAATGGGATTTTAATACCACAGGCGGCAATAGTCAAGGAATTGGCCTTGATAATTTTAGCTTAACAGCCACGACGGCTCCTTCTGCAATACCCAATATTGAACTAAGCTCCCCAGCTGGCTCCGCATCCAACCTAACAGAAGGCCTAACCAATCAAGAATTATACCGTTTTGATTTAGCGGTTACGACAGCCAATGCTACTTTAACAGGTGTTACGATCAATACTGCCGGAACCTATGCGGCTTCGGATCTATCCAATCTAAAATGTTGGTATTCCGCCGACAATTCCTTCAGCTCTAGTACGGATGTCTTACTCTCAACCAAATCATCGTCCTTAGGTTCAGGTTCTCACGTGTTTCCCGGTTTTACCAATCAGATCATTGCATTAGGTAACACGGGTTACATTTTTATCACAGCGGACGTGCCCTTTGGATCAACCGTTGGTAATGCCATTTCAGTAAGCGCCGTCGATACCGGAAATTTAACTTTTAGTTCTGGAACAAAATCCGGCTCAACAAATGCTAGCGGAAACAAAACCATTGTGGCCTGCACGCCCACCAATGCAACCAGTCTAGTGCTCACCACCGCATCCACCCAGCTCACCGTCTCCTGGGCCAATCCATCATGCGTGGACGAAGTCATGATTGTCGCTAAACCAACTTCAACCATAGGTGCATCCCCCAGTGGGGATGGGACGGCCTACACGGCCAACCTTGCATTTGGAACAGGCACAACTTTTGACGGTACGGGTCGTGTGGTATACAAGGGCACAAGTAGCCCGCAGATCATCACCGGGCTCACAAACGGGACCGCCTATTTTGTGCGAATCTTTACCAGACGCGGCGGCGTTTGGAGCAGCGGCACTGAATCGAGTGCAACGCCAAATTTGGTGAATTCCTCAACAACCTTATGGAATGGCGGTAGTTCTGCCTGGTTAACATCAGGAAATTGGAACTCTGGTTTGCCTAGCTCAACAGTGGTTGCACGTATTGGAAGCGCAGCACAGACTACCATTGGCTTTAACATGAATGGGGCAACCATTCCCCAACGAAGCGTAGCCGCTATTGAATTTGTACCTGGAGCCATTGCAAGGACTATTAACAATAGCTCAGGTACAGCGTCAAACACTTTATTGATGGTAGGAGCTATCGTAAATGGAATTGAAAATGTAATTATTAGAAATAATAGCACCGCATTAATGACCATTGCAGATGGATCTAGTAGAACGTTGGGCTTGGAATTGAACAATTCCATAAATAATATCATCAATGTTGATAGTTCAGGCGGAATTACGATCTCTTGTGCTATTTCAGGCAGCAATCCCTTAAACGTAAATGGCATTGGTACTGGAATACTGACTTTATCAGGGAATAACGCCTATAGTTCACTTACAACAATCTCAGGAGCTACCCTACGCCTCAATCGCACAGGGGGAACGACGATTCCTGCGACCAATAATGTAAGCCTTAATGGCGGTACATTGAAGGTGAGCACCAACCAAGCCCTCAACAACTTGACCGTGTCGGGAGGTACGCTTCTGGTGGATGCGGGGGCCACCCTGACCATCAACGGGACGCTGACGGTGAGCGGTGGTACCATTACCAACAACGGAACCATCGCCTACGGGGCGGCGGGCGCTTTGGTC